>JAAYYB010000113.1 GCA_012515615.1 Fibrobacter sp. | reverse complement strand
TGTTGAATTGATAAGACATGAAGGTGGCGCAGGCTTTATCGACAAGGTGATAAGGCCAAGACGCCTGAATGGCTTAGCAATCAACAGGTTGCGCTAATACGCCGCATCCAACTGCGGAATTTAGGTTAAACATACATATCCGGTACATTCAATCTCGTCAGGCCAAATTTCAGTCAGCTGCTTTAAGATGCGATGCGCTGGCAGTAATTAAATAAATATGATATCACTTTAAGCAAAGGAGTTGCAATGAGTAACAAAAACGTAAAACTATCATTCGGCCATGCATTCAGGGCACAACAAGTGTTCTGTAATGCTGCAGTTGTACTTGCAGTTTTATTTGCTTTTTCAACAGATGCTCTTGCAACCAGGGGCCGTGTGAAAATTGCAAACAATACAATCGTAACCGACAGGGGTACATTAATCAGAGGAGCTAGGGTATCTTTGGACATCTGGGACGAAACACCTTCTCAGGCTGATGTTACCACGATGAAAAACAGCCGCGGTTTGAACGCATTCCATATCTACGCCGAATATGCCGGCAGTAACAGGCCCGGGGGATACAATGTCACAAAGGTTGACAGGGTTGTTGATATGGCAGACGAGAATGACTTATATGTGATATTGACCATAGGTTGTGGCGGTGCCAACGGGAGTTTTAACCAGACTTTTGTTACTCAATTCTGGGATTTCTACGCACCCCGTTACAAAAACAAAACGCATGTTGTTTACGAAGTAATGAATGAGCCTCAGGCATGGTCTGCCCCTTACAGAGATAATGTTCTTAAAATGGAAAAGGACGCCTACGACCAGATCCGCAAATATGCCCCGGATACTCATATCATGATGATGTCCTATTCCCAGCCGAATAACTGGACCCAGGCCGCTAATGAATGTGCAAACCTGGGTATCTCATGGGACAACGCATCTGTTGCATTCCATACCTACGGAATAGATGGCAGAGAGGATAACGTATTGACCTCCTTTTACAATGCTTTAAAAAGTAAAGGGATCGCATACACCTGTACCGAGCCTAATTTAACTTTACAGGTAATTACCACAAAACTTTTTGAAAGAGATGGGGTTTCACAGACCTACTTTATAAATGTCCGCGAAATTGCAACCAGAAATTCCAGTTATTATGACTGGATCAACAGCAACAATATCAGCTGGGCACCCGATTTTGGCAACTGGCCGGAACCCGCGGTCGGCATCATTAACCGTGGCGGCATCAGCGGCAAAACAATAGTTGACTTCTCCAACACCCGGCGTGAGTTTAATTGTCTTGGTAAGCCAGTTTCTGAAAATTCGCCCGTTTCAAATGGCTTTTATATTTACCAGGCAGGGAAAAAAGCCAGGGGTACAGTGAATCTGAAGGAATCATCCAATTACTGATATTTAGAACTTTGTCAGGGTTAATTATGCCTCGACAGGTAAACTTCTTGACTGTTGAGGCTTTTTTATTTCCTGCCCAACCCATAAAAAAACCGGCACTTCATGACCTCATCGATCAAAAAATGCCGGCTATTCTTCAGGATATAATCTGTTTCAGTCGTGTTCGACCCAGACAAACCTTGAGATATCGTAACCGCCTTTACGTGCGATATCAATGTAGCTTTGTTTAACATCCTCTGGAATTGTTTTTGTACGTGAAAGAATCCAGATATAATCTTTATTGTCACCTACTATAAGGGCATACTGATAGTCCTTATCGATTGCAACAACATTATAACCAGCATAAAAAGGTCCGAAAAAGGAAACTTTCAGCTCTGCTACTGTTGGCTCACCACGAAACATAGCCTTTCCAACAGCCTCTTCTTTTTCATTTTTCACATAGTTAAAGCCGCGATTTAAAACTTTAACAGTTCCGTCATCGTTCCGTGAGTACTCAGCTGTCGTGTTTTTCAAATCTTTTTCAAATTTGAAATCGAATCGCGCTATTTCATACCATTTGCCAAGGTATCTTTCCGCATCAAAATCAGTCACGGCAGTGAAACCTTCGGGAATTCCTGCACACGAAATTAAAAGCGTCACCACAGAAATCAACACCCCTGTACCAAGCTTTTTCATCCTTCATCCTTTCAATAAAATGATCCTGTTAAACTCATCAAACACCTCTTGAAGAGGTGAATAATTCCTGAAAGATAATATTAACCTACAACATTTAAAAAAGTACACAAATATTACAGGAAAGGGCCATTAAAGTCAACACCAAATAATTGTACCGTTCACTTGTTTAACTTGAAGTTTTCAGTTCCCGATTCCGATCCTGTCCTTCTGAATTGCGTTTCATAAAGCTCAGTATAAACGCCGCCAGAACCCAGGAGCTCTGCATGTTTTCCCCGCTCCGTGATTCTGCCCTCTTTCAGGACCAGAATCTCATCGGCAGCCTGAATCGTCGACAAACGATGCGCGATGATTATACTGGTCCGTGAGTTAATCAGCGGATCAATCGCGCCCTGAATCAAACTCTCGGAAATTGAATCAAGCGAAGAGGTCGCCTCATCAAAAATCAGTACTGCCGGATCTTTTAAAAGCACACGGGCGATGGACAGTCTCTGCTTCTCTCCCCCTGAAAGTTTGAGCCCCCGGTTTCCGACCTGAGTGTCATAGCCGGAAGGCTGAGAGGCTATAAAATTGTGGATATTAGCCTTTTTACAGGCCTCCTCCAGCTCGTCGTTTGTTGCCCCGGACCTTGCATACAGGAGATTATCACGGATCGTCCCATTAAACAGATATGTGTCCTGAGTCACCAGACCGATGCTGCGTCGCAGGAAATCAAGATCGAGTTTGCGTACGTCCACCCCGTCAAAGCTGACGGATCCCTCTATGACATCGAAGAACCTGGGTATCAGGTGGATCAGTGTACTTTTTCCGGACCCGGATGGGCCGACGATTGCGATGCTTTTGCCTTTTTCAAGAGAAAAGTCGATATCCCTGAGAATCGGGCGCGCCGGCTCATACCAGAAATCGACATGCGAGAAACTGATTCTCCCCTCGGCGCGCTCCGGCTTGATAGCGTCTGGTGCGTTCTGAATCTCAGGGGGCATGTCAAAGTACTCGAATATTCGCGTAAATAAAGCCATCGAACGGATCCAGTCTACCTTTATGCCAAGAAGCGAGTTGACCGGCTGGTACATTCGACTCAAGAGAGCCACCAGCACAGTGATATCACCGACCGTCAGCGAGGAATCAAACCGCATCATCAGAATCCCGCCGACCAGGTAGATCAGCATCGGCCCGATGTTCGAAAAGGTGTTAAGCGCCACCCGGAACCATCTTCCGGCCATCCGCTCCCGGATATTCAGACCGATCATCTGACGGTTCACTTCCTCATATCGAGCGTACTCGTAAGCCTCTTTGTTGAAAATCTTGACAAGTGTTTGCCCGCTGACCGAAAGCGTCTCATTGAGGATTCCGTTGATCTGGTCGTTTCTGGCCTGCGCCTCGCGCGTCAAATCCCAACGCGTCTTGCCAACCCTCTTGGTCGGAAGCGCAAAAAGCGGAACTATAACGATACCCACCAGCGCAAGGATCCAGTTTTTGGAAAACATCGCAACCACCGCCACAACCAGAGTAATCGAGTTGGACATAATGCTTGCAAGCGTAGTGGTGATGATGTTCTGGACCCCGGAAATATCCTCAGTCATTCGTGTGATGATATCGCCCTGATTGTTTGTCGTGAAAAACCGGTGAGACATTGATTGCAGGTGTCTAAACATCCCGTTGCGCATATCAAATGTGATATGCTGAGCGATCCAGGTGTTCAGATAGCTCTCCAGCACACCGATGAGATTCGCAAGGAGCATCACCAGCAGTGAAATGGCCAATAGCCAGATCAGCGTGTTCAAATCCCGGCCGATCAGGCCTTCATCGATGATTTTTCCGGTCAAAATCGCAGGGAAAATGCGAAGTACCGTCGAGAAGATAATGGCGATCAACACCAATATCATTTGTTTCCAGTATGGTTTCAGATAGGAGCTGATGCGAAGCAGGAGCGCTTTTGTCACCTTCGGTCGATTCGCCAGTTCCTCTTCTGTCAAATAGGC
>JAAYYB010000112.1 GCA_012515615.1 Fibrobacter sp. | reverse complement strand
TCTTTACTGTCCCGGAGGCTGCGGGATTTTTCTGATCTGCTGTGATTCCGATTTTCTGAAGAAACTTTGCCGGAAAGTCATCTCTTATCTTTTCATCTGAAACTTCAGATGCGGTACTGATAAATTCCGGACTTGTAAATTCAGGAAAAGCCTTTTTGTCCAGGGCCGGTACAATTTCTCTTAACAGTGAGGAAAATACAGACCGGGTACTCACATCTAATTTGCTTGTATTGTCAGGAAACACCTTATCTGCTGATTCATTGATTGCTCTGGCAACAGACAGAACCTTTCCGAGGAGATCTGCTTTCGCAGAGGTTATAATTTCGGGAGTATCAGTATCATCGGCTTCTATCAGAGCCTGTAAACTCCTGCGTAGATCTTCTATTGTGGAATAGATTTCTTTGAGCTCCCCGCGGGAGATTCTGTTTACTCCCTCAGGTGTCCTCTGAGTTGTGACTGTGGGGGTATTGCCAACTGTCTTTTCCTGAACCGGCAGATTTTTGCCGGAATTGAGGAATGAAACTATTGTGTCTGTCAAATCGAGCACGGCCTGTTTTGGCGCCGATGCTGCAATGACACCCTCTTTTCCAGACCCTGACTTTTCCAGTAACCTGAACAGAAGATCCATTCGCGTTTTAATATCAGGTGATTCAGATGCGGCTTTAACAGACCTGTCTGTCACGAATTCCGGGATAACCTTTTTGTCAATAGAAGAGATTGTCTCTTTGAGCAGTGTATTAAGTACCGATGCTGTACTTTCAGTTCGGGGCCGGTTCCCTTCCAAATGCCGGGGTTTATCAGTGGATGTAAACCACTTTGCAAGCAGAACAGTTTTTTCAACTATTTCAGATTTTAGCTTCTGCTTTACATCAGCATCTTGAGATTCAGGGGATTGCAGAAACTCCTGAACACTTTTTTTAAGAGACTCTATTTTAACCTGCAGTTCATCTATGTCCTCAGGAGGGATACTGTCTGTTGAGAGAGTAACGGAGCTTTTATAATAAGGCTGCTCAGATGCAGAGATCTCTGAAGAACTCCCAGATGGCGCGCCGCTTCTGCCTGAAGTCAAAAATGATAAGAGAGTATCGGCCAGCTCGACGATTTGTTTTTGCGACGAGAAGAATGTGCCGGGCTTGAAGTGTGAATCTGTTTTGCTTTTTTCCAGAATCATTGCCAGGAGATCCAGCCTGTTTTTATCAACCGTCTCGACAGCTACCCGGAAAGACTGAGGATTTGTGAATTCAGGCAATGACTCTGTTTGAAGAGATTTGCTGATTTCTTTAAGCATAACATTCAGAACGGGGACTACAGTTGCGCTCCTGCTTTTATCAGATTGTAGCTGATCCGCTATTTCTGAATCCGTAAACCATTGAGCAGCTGAGATGACTTTAGCTACAACTGCACCTTTTTTTTCTGTTTGCGCTTCAAAGTCCTCTGTTTGAGTCTCCCGGAGTGCCTCTACGCTTCTGCGGAGCGAGTCAAGTCTGTTCTGAATATCTTTGAGATCTCTGTCTGTAAAGGTTTCAGGATCACCTTTTATGGCTCTATTAGTCTGTATTTGCTCATTGCTGTCAAATTGAGTTTCAGTAAAGGATCTGGATGGTGCAGCCTGCCGGGGTGTCTCCTGAGAGATTTCTGCAGGCCGGAAGCTCTCGAAACCCGGAAGAGGATGGGCCCTCTCTGAAAAATCTGGAGAGGGGGCATCTTGTGCGGTGCCTTCACCTGCATTTTTCCGGTCAACGTCAATACCGAGAAATGCAAGCAGTTTTGCAAGGAAATCACTCCTGGATCCTGTCGCTTTTGCTTGTTCCAGGTTTGTAAATTCAGGAAGAGTTTTCTTTTCCAAAGAGTTACTGATCTCTTTGAGAAGAAAAGAGAGAGTAGTGGCAAATCTGCTGTCTTTTGCTGTTTCTCCGGGCGCAGCTTGAGGATTTTCGGTACTGGTCTGCAGCATTTGGGCAATGTATACGGCTTTAGCCAGAATGACTGCAACCCTCTCAGTCTGGATTTCAGGACTTTCATCGGCAGCTGCCTGCAGGTGCGTGCTGATACTTGCCCGAATTGAGTCAATTTTCTTCTGAAGTTCTTTTATGTCACTTCGAATTTCTTCACCATTCTTTGCAGGTACATCAACTGCATTCATAAGAGAGAGTAGAGAATACTTAAGATTGGGCTCTTTAATGGAGCTAAAGCTGTTTTCAGAGATTGAGTTCTCAAAGTCGATGCCTGCTTTCTGCATCAGTTTTGTCAGGAACTCGGCTCTGTTAATGTTTTTGTCAAGGTTATCCTCTGTGACTCCAAACTGTTCCGGCGGGGTGAGAGAAGGCAGCGCGTCCTTTACAACCGCAGCGTTGATCTCCTCAAGCTGAACTGCGACAGTTGAGGCATTTACAGGAGGACGTGCTGAAACTTCGGCGAGTATCTCTGTGTTCTCAAGAGCTGTATTGAGCCACTGGGCTAAAGATGCGGCCTGGGCCGATTGCGAACCTGCCCGGGTCTGTGGAAGAGAGTGCCTGGCTGACTGCAGAACGGCATCAATCCGGTGAAGTGTAGCCAGTTCTATGCTTTCCCTGCTTTCCAGAAGCTGTTCGTATACCTGGGCAGGAACAGACTGCATAATGCTGCTTGAGAATCCACGGGACCAGGACTGGATCTCTCCTGTCAGACTGCCTTTATCAAGAAGTATCGCTGTTGTTCCGGAACCGGAAGGAAATGTTCTAATGTAAAATTCTTTGTTTTGCTGTGCGGGTGAAAGACTGTCCGGGTCACCATCTGCTTTAGCTTGCAGAAAAGATGCGAGTTCCTCTTTAGAAGATATTTTGTATACACCCTCGGGAATCTGTTTGTCGGGGATATCGATGAAAATGAGCTTCTCCAGTTCCCTTACAGGTGTTCGCTGTGCAATCTCTTTTTTGACTGATTCCAGAAGGTTGATCAGTTCCTGGCTGCGGTTCTTTACTTCAGCCGGTGATTTATCAAATTTTTCAAGTGTTGCAGAGGCCTTCTGTATAGCATCCCTTTCTTCACCTGATGCATTAGACTCCAGTGCGTTTAAAACAGAGATGATCCGTTGTGAAACGAACTGGTCTTTTTCCCCGGACTTCAACTGCCCGATTGCAGAATCAAGTGCCGCGCTAAGATGCTGGTCGCTGTATGTTATCTTGGCCGATGAGAAGCTGTCGGGGGTACCGGGGGGATGCTGCCGTGGCATCTGCACTTTTTCCAGAAGAACATAGCCTTTTTGAAATTTCATTACAACCGTATCACCAGCCTGAAGCTTTTCTTCCGGCACTTTTACAGTGATCTTTTCTGAACCGGTTTTAATTATGACAGTTTCAGGATCGATTCGTTTTTCAACTACACCTCTGGCTGACTTTTTAGAATTGAGGGAATCCGGGACAGTGCAGGCGGCAATTAGAGTTGAATCAGGAATCATAACAGACTGTGCCCGGGAAAAAAGATACTAAGTCAGCCGCTCTTATCTTGAGCCTTTGGGGGCCGGAGCGGGTTTATCCATTAAATCTAACCATATTATGCATTGAAATCAGGGCAGAAGGCAACCAGGAGCGCTATCTACCTCAGTTTGTGTCCTGATATTCTGAGGATGAGGGAAACATGATCGGTGCTGATAAGATATCTGCGCGAGATCTCCTGAACAGAAACACCGTCTCTTGCTGCCTGAAGCACCTTGAATTCCATTTCACTCATCTTCCTGGTTTCCTCAGCCGGTTCTATAAGTTTATCGGCAATTCCCGGCCTGGAATAGAGTGATTGTTCCTGATTTTCAACAATTCTTTGCTTCAGATCTGCAACAGAATCATTTTGCGGTTCAGATGAGGGTATATCTTTTTGCAAAGACGATTGCCTGACGCTTCTTGGGGTGTAGGTGACCGGGGGAGCCGGTTTTTTATCAGTGATACGCTGTTTTCTTTTAAAGTTTCTCAGAATCCCTGTTATAAGCATTAAACCTGAAATTATTGCAGCCACCCCGACAAAAATTATTATCCAATCAAAAATGTTCCGGGGCGGGAAGGGCAGGTTTGAAGGCTTGTGCGGCAGGGGCTCAGGTATTAAAGTTTGGGATTGGATCGCTTTCCTGATTGTGTGGAGTGAATCAATAAGCTGTGATTGTCTGGTTTCAATTTCGGTTATGGGATTGCCAGCGCGTTTTCTGGCTTGTTTTTCAAGATCCAGTGAATCAAGGAGCTGAGAAATTTCTTTCATCTCATGGACAAGGTCTTGCTGTGTTGAGGTCTGTGCGGTGGAAGGTAACCATGCCAGAAAGAGTAAAAGAAATATGAGAGGCATATTTTTAATCAGCCCAAAAAGTGGGGAAAAAGCGTAACTCCATGAAAAGTAAGATAATTCTTGAACCTTGCATACTGCAATTTTATCTGTTTATATATTGACAGTACAAATTATATTCTTTGTGACAGGGAGGCTGGCTGATTTTCCGGCAAACCCGGCTTTCGGCTGCATATCCGATAAACTGCCATTATTGCAAAAAAAAAATGTAAGTTGTATATTTTTATTTCTGCTTCAAAACGAGATAATGTTTTTATGCACAAATTCGTTGTTTTTTATAATGGAGAACCGCTCAAAACTTATGAGCTCGATGAGCCTGTAATAAATATCGGGCGGCTTCCTGAGAACACGATTTCCATCGCCAATATGGGAATCTCCCGTCGTCATACAAAAATTGAAGAGGATGCAGACCGGAAATATATTCTTTCTGACCTCAATTCTCTCAATGGAACTTATGTAAACGGAAAAAGGGTAAAGAAGATAGCCCTTAACAGTGGTGACAAGATTACTATTGGTAAATACACAATCCTTTACGAACAAATAGAGCTGCATAACCCTGACCTGTCTTCCAGGCAACCGGAGCAGTATACAGCCAACTACAATCAGCAGATTGCAGGTGAACCGCAGTCACCCGACTCTCAGTCAAAAACCGAAAAAGTAGAAAACACCGCAGTACTTATCGAAACAAACAAACATGTGGTTTACAAACTGGACAAGCCCATCCTTACCGTCGGAAACGGCGAAGATGACGATATCTTTGTGTCGGGATTCATGATCGGAGAGGGGCAGGTCTCCATCGAAAAACAGCAGGAGGGTATTTACATTTATGCCCATAAGTTTATGGGCAAAATCAAAGTGAACGGCAAATCGATCCGGTCTCATCTTCTCCAGCATAAAGACAGAATCGAAATCGGCTCAAGTACTTTTCGCTTTATGGAGAATGGATAATACCGATGAGAGTTGCGTTTATTTCCGATATACATGCCAACCTTGAAGCGCTTGAGGCGGTTCTTAAAGATATTGATGGACAAAGGGTAGATGAGGTGATCTGCCTCGGAGATATAGTAGGGTACGGCGCAAATCCAAATGAGTGTGTGGAAATAGTCAGCAAAAGGTGTCCTGTTACTTTACTGGGAAATCATGATGCGGCGGCTGTTGATCTCCTTTCGACTCAGAATTTTAACATTCACGCCAAAATTGCCATCGAGTGGACATCAAAAAATCTCAAGAAAGAGTCCGGACAGTTCCTTAAATCTCTTCCCTACAAATCCTTGCGGCCGCCGATGACACTTGTTCATGCTACGCCCTATGAACCGAATATGTGGTATTACATCACATCACTGGAAGAGGCGGCTTTCAATTTTCAATTCTTTGATACTCAGATCTGCTTTATCGGACATACCCATATCCCGATCATTATTGTCCTTGACAAAAACAAAGAGCTTTACGTTCACCAGGATTCCTCTATTCGTCTCAGTGATGTGGAGGGGGCGCGTCTGCTGATAAATATCGGAAGTGTCGGGCAGCCTCGTGACAGAAACCCCAAATCATGTTATGGCATTTTTGACAGCGATGAAGGCACTTTTTTCTACCGCCGTGTCGCGTATAATATCGAAAAATCGCAGATGAAAATGAAAAGAAGCCGAATGCCGGAGTTTCTTATCTCCCGTCTGGAGGACGGAAGGTAAGAGCCTTTTTAAAACTGCCCCCCGACCATTTCTTTTTCCACATTTTTCTCCAGCATCGGATATTTTCCATTAAAACATGCCGTGCAGAAATTTTCCGGGCCAGGTAATACAGACTGCATCCCTTCGACAGACAGATATCCCAGAGAATCAACCTCGAGGTACTGACGTATCTCTTCGACATTGCGGTTAGAAGCTATAAGCTCACTTTCGGTAGGCATGTCGATTCCATAGAAACAGGGGCACATAACAGGTGGAGAGGAAATTCTCAAGTGTATCTGTGCGGGTTCAGCCGTTTTCACAAGCCGGATTATTTTCAGCATGGTAGTACCTCGCACAATTGAATCGTCTACGATAACTACCTTCTTGCCTTTTAGAACTCCCTTCACAGGATTGAATTTGATTCTGGTACCAAAATCACGGCCGGACTGTCCGGGATGTATGAATGTGCGTCCAACATAGTGGTTGCGGATCAGTCCTATGTCAAATCTGATACCAGACTGTTCAGAAAAACCCAGTGCGGCAGTTGTGGCTGAGTCTGGAACACCCATGACCAGGTCGGCATCCTTGACCGGGAAGTCGATTGCAAGCTGCCGTCCGAATTTCCTTCTTATCTTATCCACATTGCTTCCGAACACAAAACTGTCTGGACGTGAAAAATAGATAAACTCAAAAACACAGTGTGCCGGTCTGATTTCCGGTTCAAATACAGGGATCCGGTAAGAGACTATACCCCTTTTGTCAATTCTGACCATTTCACCGGGTTCAATCTCCCGGATCATCTGTGCCCCTGACAGATCGAACGCGCACGTTTCTGAAGAGAGAAAAAAGCTGCCCTCTGAGTTCTTTCCGAGAATAAGTGGCCGAATGCCCCTGGGGTCGCGTGCTCCGTAAAGGGTGTCACTGGCCAGGAACACAACAGAATATGCCCCCTCGACACCTGATAATGCATCGAGAATCATCGCTTCTATAGTTTCGCGTTTTGACCTTGCAATCAGGTGCATGATTACTTCTGTGTCTGTCGTTGACATGAATATCGAACCGTCATTTACCATTCTTTTGCGCAGAGAGTCTGCGTTGATCAGGTTACCATTATGCGCGCCTGCTATCTGGCCGGCCCTGCAGTTGATCAGTATCGGCTGTGCATTCTCAATTGTAGAGGCCCCGGTAGTTGAATATCTGTTGTGCCCGATAGCAGAGTGCCCCTTGAGGTTCTCAATTGTGCTCTGGTGTTTGAAAACATGGCCGACAAGCCCCATCGCTTTGTGGATATTTACTGTGTTGCCGTCGGACACCGCTATTCCGGAACTTTCCTGACCGCGATGCTGCAGCGCGTAAAGCCCAAGGTATACAAGATGAGCGGCCCGGGGATTGTTGAATACTCCGAAAACACCGCATGATTCATGAATGGAATCGCTTGACATGTTAAAGTCCTGACTTGTTTATTGAGGTTGTCTTTTGCTGTATTTCAGGCACGCACCTACAAAATCTCTGAAAAGAGGATGTGGATCCACAGGTCTTGATTTGAATTCAGGATGAAACTGGGATGCGATAAACCATGGATGATCACTGATTTCCACGATTTCTGTCAATATGCCATCTGGAGAGTGGCCCGAAATCACCATTCCGGCGCTCTCGAATTTCTCCTTGTAATCGATATTAAACTCATAGCGGTGCCTGTGACGCTCGCTGATCGATTCCTTTCCATAACATTTTCTTGCTTCTGTGTCATTCTTCAGTAAACATGGATAGGCTCCGAGTCTCATTGTGGCACCCATGTTCATCACCTTCTTCTGCTCTTCCATAAGGTGGATTACCGGATATGGGGTCTCAGGATTGCTCTCGGTACTGTCTGCTCCATCAAGTTTAAGAACATTTCGCGCGAACTCAATCACCGCCATCTGCATTCCTAAACAGATACCAAAAAACGGGATCCTGTTTTCGCGCGCGTACCGGATTGCGGCTATCTTCCCGTCGAGCCCCCTCGAGCCGAATCCTCCTGGAACAAGTATTCCATTAACGTTTTCCAGAATTTTTGCGGGTTCCTCTTTCTCTATGTCTTCAGCTGAGACATTCCTGATTATAACCTTTACAGCATGAGCGGCCCCACCGTGATTGAGGGCTTCGTTGATCGATTTGTAGGCATCCAGAAGCTCACTGTACTTCCCGACAACTCCTATTTCAACTGTGTAATCAGAATTTATTACACGGTCAATGTAATTACGCCAGGGCTTAAGATCCCTGCGGCCAGCTCTTAAACCCAGTGTATCCAGTATAACTGTGTCAAGATCCTGGGTTGCGAATTCAATCGGTACTTCATAGATTGTGTGAGGAGCATCAAGAGCCTCTATGACAGCCTCCTGGTCAACATTACAGAACAGGGAAAGCTTCTTGCGCACATCGGATTCAAGATGTTTTTCGGTTCTGCAGATAAGTATGTCAGGAAATATTCCTATTTCCCGAAGATCGGCAACTGAATGCTGCGTCGGTTTTGTCTTGACTTCCCCAGCTTTACTCAAGTAGGGAATGAGAGTCACATGGATGAAAAGCACATTGCCGCGCCCCTCCTGGATTCTGAACTGCCGGAGAGCTTCAAGATAAGGAAGGCTTTCGATATCACCAACTGTTCCACCAATCTCGCTTATCACTACATCTACATCGGGAGCTGCTACAGAACGGATGCTTTCGCATATCTCTGATGTCACATGCGGCACGACCTGAACCGTTCCGCCCAGAAAATCGCCACGGCGTTCCTTTTTTATTATGGAATCATAAATACGCCCGGAAGTGTAATTGCAGAACCGGTTGGTTGTTGATCCGGTAAACCGTTCATAATGACCCAGGTCAAGATCTGTCTCCGCACCGTCATCGGTAACGTAAACCTCCCCATGCTGGTAGGGGTTCATTGTTCCGGGATCGACATTAAGATAGGGATCGAATTTCTGGTTCACAACACGCAAACCGCGGGATTTTAGAAGAAGGCCGATTGAGGCGGCAGTGATGCCTTTTCCCAGTGATGAAACAACGCCTCCGGTGACGAAAATGAATTTGGGCATAAGATTCTGCTCCGGTCAATTATTTATATCAAAACCCGGTAATATGCCGGGGTTTTCTCAAACTCTGGGTAGGTGGTCATGCCTTCAATCTGCTTTATTTAGCGCCGTCTCCATTTCAGCTCCACATCGTAGCACGTATGTTCAGATCGTGTCTGGACCTGTGCTCTTTTTCCTGAGATTCGCTGATGTAAACCTGTAACGGTTTGACGGAAAAACCGGTTCTCTCAAGAGAATTCATTCCGCTTATGGCAGCCTGCGCGCCTTCAAGTGTAGTTATATATGTAATCCCCTGCGCGACAGCGGCACTGCGGATAGGCTTGGAGTCGATCTGCGATTTTCTTCCAGCCGGCACATTTATGATCAAGTCAAATTCATTGCCTTTAATGAGGTCTATGATGTCGGGTTTGCCTTCTCCGATTTTCGGCACCATCTTGACATTTATCCCGTTTGAACTCAGCACTCTCCAGGTTCCCTCTGATGCGTAAATCCGGAAACCCATGGATGCGATCATTTTAACCATGAAAATGATGTTCCTTCTCATGCTGTTTCTGACGCTGATGAAAACGGCACCTGAACGGGGAAGAATGTTTCCGGCAGCTTCCTGAGACTTGGCAAACGCAAGCCCGAAGTCCTTGTCAAGACCCATCACTTCTCCGGTGGATTTCATCTCCGGTCCAAGTATTATATCCGCTCCGGGAAATTTGTTGAACGGGAGAACCGATTCCTTTACGGCGAAGTAGTTGATAGATTTTTCAACTGCTTCAGGAATCTGCGAAAGCTTCAGGCCGGTCATTACTTTAGCGGCTATTTTTGCCCAGGGGACCCCGATAGCCTTGCTGACAAAAGGAACAGTCCTTGATGCTCTCGGGTTGACCTCCAGGATGTAAACGGTTTCCTCTTTTATGGCAAACTGAATATTAAGGAGTCCGATAACCGAAAGTTCCCTTGCGACCTCGATTGTAGCGCGTCTGATCTCTGCGATAATATCTTCGGAAAGGGTATGGGGAGGAAGAACACAGGCGCTGTCGCCGGAATGAATCCCGGCTTCCTCTATATGCTCCATTATTCCGCAGATCATAACCGTGTGTCCATCAGAAAGTGCATCCACATCCACTTCCAGTGCATCACCTATGAATTTATCAACCAGAACAGCCCGGTTTTCAGCCGCAGCCTGGGCATCGGTTATAAATGCCCTCAGTTCGTCATCGTCATAAACTATTCTCATTGCCCTTCCGCCAAGGACAAAAGAGGGGCGCAGAAGGACGGGATACCCAAGGTTATGGGCAATACTGATTGCCTCCTCGGTGTTCGAGGCGATACCGTTTGGTGGCTGGTTAAGCCCGAGTTTTTTTACCATTGCAGAGAATTCATCACGGTCTTCCGCACGCTGAATCGATTCCACTGATGTTCCGATAATGGGGGCTCCGGCGCTCATAAGCTGTTTGGCAAGATTCAGCGGTGTCTGGCCGCCAAACTGAACTATGACCCCTTGGGGCTTCTCTTTGTCGATAATGTTCATTACATCTTCAAATGTAAGCGGCTCAAAATAGAGCTTGTCTGAGGTGTCGTAGTCGGTACTTACAGTCTCCGGGTTGGAGTTGACCATGATCGACTCATATCCCAGCTCCTTGAGCGCATACGATGCCTGACAGCAGCAGTAGTCAAATTCTATACCCTGGCCTATTCTGTTTGGGCCGCCGCCCAGGATAACTATCTTGCGTCTGTTGTCAGGCCTTCCTTCATCTTCCTGTTCGTATGTGGAATAATAATAGGGTGTATACGCCTCAAACTCGGCTGCGCAGGTGTCAACCAGCTTGTATGTAGGAATCACACCCAGCGATTTACGGTGCTGCCGGAAAGCCGTTTCTTCCATCCCGAGCGCCTTTGCTATCTGTGCATCGGAAAAACCCATCCCTTTTCCTTTTTGGATGAACTTTTTCTGATTGTCTTTGTCAAGGGACAGTATTTCAGGCGTGATCTGCTTTTCAAACTGGAGGATTGAAGTGATATTGTTTACAAACCAGGGATCTATTCCGGATACGCCACAGACCTCTTCCACACTGAGCCCGTTCTGGAGGGCAAATCTTATAAGAAAGAGGCGGTCAGATTTCGGTTTGGCCAGTGCCGCAAGAATTTCCTCTTTGCTATGCAAGTCAAATGCAATGGGATCAAGACCATTTTTCCTGGTCTCCAGCCCCCGCAGACCCTTTTGCAGAGCCTCTTTAAAGGTTCGGCCGATTGCCATGGTTTCCCCGACTGACTTCATCTGAATACCTATAGTGGAATCTGCTTCCGGGAACTTCTCAAAAGTAAAACGTGGAATCTTTATGACACAGTAATCGATTGCCGGCTCAAAAGAAGCCGGGGTTTCCCGGGTGATATCATTTCTGATTTCGTCGAGAGAATACCCGACGGCAAGTTTCGCAGCGAATTTGGCGATAGGGAACCCGGTTGCTTTACTTGCAAGAGCAGAACTCCGGCTTACTCTGGGGTTCATCTCTACAATCACCATGCGCCCGTTCTCCGGATTTATCGCAAACTGAATGTTGGAGCCCCCTGTTTCCACTCCGATTTCCCTGATAATTGCCACCGCCGCATCACGCATCTTCTGGTACTGACGGTCGGTGAGGGTCTGGGCCGGAGCAACAGTTATACTATCCCCTGTATGCACTCCCATCGGGTCAAGGTTCTCAATCGAGCAGATTATTACAACATTGTCTGCTCTGTCCCTCATTATTTCAAGCTCGTACTCTTTCCAACCGATAACAGATTCTTCTATCAGAATCTCGTTTATCCTGCTGCAGTGAAGACCGTATTTGGCAGCACGCTCGAAATCCGCCTCAGTGTAAACTATTCCTCCACCTGTGCCGCCCATGGTAAATGATGGCCTGATAATGAGCGGAAAGCCGATCTGACGGGCTATCTGCCAGGCTTCATCTAAATTGTATGCAAAGGCACTCTGAGGGAGATCAAGGCCGATACCTGCTATTGCCTTCTTAAATTCACTGCGGTCCTCGGCCCGCTTGATGGCCTTCTCATCAGCACCGATCAGCTTGACATTGTATCTTTGAAGAACACCGCTTTCGGAAAGCTCCATGGCGGTGTTGAGTCCGGTCTGTCCTCCCATGGTGGGAAGAATGGCGTCAGGACGTTCTGCTGCAATGATCTTTTCAACTATCTCGGGTGTGATTGGCTCTATATAGGTTTTGTCAGCCATATCCGGATCGGTCATTATCGTGGCCGGATTGGAGTTTACAAGTATCACCCGGTAGCCTTCTTCTTTAAGAGCCTTGCAGGCCTGGGTTCCCGAATAGTCAAACTCGCATGCCTGGCCGATAATTATAGGGCCGCTTCCGATAATCAGAATACTGTTGATGTCATTTCTTTTTGGCATAAAATCCTGTCGTTATTTTTACGTCAGTGCCGGCATTTTTGCTTTTGCCCGCGTGTTCTTTCTCTCAAGTAATGAAATGAACTCCTCGAATAGATAGCCTGAGTCATGCGGTCCGGGAGATGCTTCCGGGTGATACTGAACGCTGAAGACTTCTCTTTTCATGTCTTTTAGACCCTCACAGGTATTGTCATTAAGGTTCACGTGTGTCATTACCGCCCCGGATGCTTTCAGGCTCTCCATATCAACACAGAACCCGTGATTCTGAGAAGTGATCTCAATGCACTTTGTTTTATTGTTTCTTACAGGGTGATTGGATCCCCTGTGGCCAAACTTGAGCTTGTAAGTCTTTCCGCCCAGAGCAAGGCCAAGAAGCTGATGCCCCAGACAGATACCGAAAATCGGCTTTTTACCAATCAGTTCGCGAATTGTTTTTATGGCGTAAGTGACTGCTGCCGGATCCCCGGGACCGTTTGAAAGAAATATTCCGTCAGGGTTATAGCTCAGTACCTGCTCTGCACTGGAATGCGCGGGTACTACGGTAACATCACACCCCAGAGACTGCAGGATCCGCAGAATATTGTACTTGATACCAAAGTCAAACGCGACTACTGAGTACCGGGACTCTGATTTAGATGCAGTACTATGCTTATGCTCGTTCCAAAAGTAGGGCTCTTTGCAAGTTACATTTTTTACTAGATCAAGTCCCTGTAGTCCGCTCCAGGCTTTAGCCTTATCAATAAGCTCATCGACTGAAATATTCTGCTCTCCAGCCCATATCACTGCTTTCATCGCACCTTTTACCCTGATATGTTTGGTAAGGGCGCGTGTGTCGATATCCTGAACACCTACAATTCCGTTCTCGATCAGGTATTGGGAGATAGTCTTACAAGAGGTGAAATTGGAAGGGTAGGGGCATGCTTCTTTCACCACAAAGCCGCTTACCTGAACCCGTGATGATTCAATATCGGAATCGTTTACTCCGTAGTTTCCAATAAGGGGATAAGTCATTGTGACAATTTGAGAAGAGTAAGAAGGATCGGTGAGAACTTCCTGGTATCCGGTGTGGCTGGTGTTGAAGACTACTTCACCTGTTGATTCGCCTGGCGCCCCAAACGACTCCCCTTCGAATACAGTACCATCTTCCAGAGCAATTATACCTTTCACATGACCTCGCTTTTTACATGAAACCGCAGCAATACATCAAAATACGGACAAAAGTGTAGGAATAATGTTCAAACACCATAAAAAAAAGACATCCTCCCCTCATATCTGGGAAGGATGTCTTTATATATTCGATGCTGTACTTCATATTGACACTTAAGAAGAAAAGCGGTTTTTTTTATAAAACCGAAATCAATATAATGCTTTTTGAGAGGGTTGTCAATATAGGTTCTGCAGGGGCACAAAAATGTATAATGAGATTGACTAAGAATAATACTCGCAAAGGCCCCAAAAAATAGACATTAAAGAAAACGGGAGTCTGCTTCTTTGCTGTAAAGAGAGGTATAATGCAGTTATTTACAATTGCAAAAACAGAAACAACCTTCCAGGTGATCGTTTACCATCCCGATCGCCTGCATATAAGCATAACAGATTACACTGCCCGCAAATGTAAAACCCCGTTTCTTCAAATCTTTACTCATGGCGTCTGACTCCGGGGTCTGGGTGGGAAGGTCTTTCCAGACCCGGGGTGGTTTTGATGGGTAAATTGTGGAATAACCGGTGAACTGCCAGATGTACTTGTCAAAAGTACCGAATTCTTTACGGATATCCATGAACTTTGATGCATTATTTATTGCCGAGGTAATTTTCAGGCGGTTGCGGATGATGCCTTTATCCAGCAGCAATTCGTTTACTTTCTTCTCATCGAATGCGGCCACCTTCTTCCAGTCAAAGCCGGCGAATGCTCTTCTGAAATGATCCCTTCGCTTAAGTATCGTTATCCATGAAAGGCCGGCCTGAAAGCCCTCAAGTACAAGCATCTCAAAAAGTCTTTTGTCATCGTGGAGTGGAATGCCCCATTCTAAATCATGATATCTGATGTAATCGGGATCATCACCGGCCCAGGCGCATCGTGTCTTCTGCTGCAATTATCGCCTCCGCAATTTTCAGATCGGACTGAGTTGTGATTTTGAAGTTTCCCGGGTCCCCCCAGGCAATTCCCACAGCTACACCCATGTTCTGCATCAGAACCGCCTCATCGGTGGGTGGCGTTTCGGAGCTCCCTGCAAGGTCCAGGGCTTCAAGAAGAAGTTTCCTGCGGAAAAGCTGCGGAGTTCCTACTCTGACAAGTTTATCCCTGTCGACAGTGTTTCCTGCTCTATCACCCTCAAAATTCCTTACGGTATCTACCTCCGGGGTGACTGTGATTATGCAGTCGTAAGAATTCTTTTTTTCCAGTATTCGATCAATGACCGGATCTGTCACAAAAGGCCTGGCGGCATCATGGATAAAAATCCATTCTGAACTGGTGCTCTTCACGCCATTATTTACAGAGTTCCATCTCTGCTCTCCGCCGGCGACTACCTTGACCCGCTCACATGAATACTCTTTCTGCGAAGTCTGCAGTTTCTCTGCGGGTACCACCAGAACAACAGTGCCGATTTCCTTATGCGATAGAAGAGTGTTAAGGGAATACTCTATCATAGGCTTTCCACCAAGCGGTACAAAAGCCTTGGGTACAGGATATCCCAGCCTCTTTCCTGAACCGGCAGCTACGATTACAGCATCGATTTTATGGTCTGTTGAGGTGCTCATTTACTGAAAATACTTTCCAGCAATTGAAATTAACAGAACAGGATTCTGAGAAAGGATGGGATTACAGGAAGGACAGGTCGAGGCACATAAAGTTCAGGGTGAGCGGTTTAAATTTACCGCTCACCCTGCCGAAAGAACTGTCAAGTTTTATGAGTATGAACTATTTCTTTCTCTCTACCAGTCCAGCCACTTTCATGGGTAACCCGAACAGCTTGATAAACCCGGTTGCGTCTTTCTGGTCGTAAAGCTCGGTATCTGTAAAGGATGCCAGGTCTTCAAGATAAAGCGATTTGGCCGCTTTTGTCCCGGCTGCAATAATGTTCCCCTTATAGAGCTTCACCCTGACCGTTCCGGTCACATTTTTCTGTGTTACATCCACAAATGAATCCAGTGCTTCTCTCAATGTACTGAACCATTGACCAAAGTAGACAAGCTCCGCATACCTTGAGGAGATTGTCTCTTTAAAATGGCTTGTGTCTCTGTCAAGCACCAATCTTTCAAGTTCCCTGTGGGCAAAGTAGAGAATTGTGCCGCCTGGTGTTTCGTAAACACCCCGGGATTTGATGCCGACAAGTCTGTTTTCAACCATATCGACATGTCCTATTGCGTGAACGGCTCCTATTCTGTTAAGCTCGCTGAGAAGCGCCCTGGGGCCCAGTGCTTTTCCGTTTACTGCGACCGGGGTTCCTTTTTCAAATTCAATCTCGACGTACTCTGCCTTATCGGGTGCTTTTTCAACTGTATTTGAGAGCGTGTAAACATCATCCGGCGGTTCATTTCCAGGACTCTCCAGAACGCCGCCTTCATGGCTGATGTGCCATATGTTTCTATCTTCGGAATAAATCCGCTTTTTTGACTGGCTTATCGGAATATTGTGCTTCTCCGCATAGGCAATGCAGTCCTCTCTTGAATGCATTGTCCAGAGAGGATCTTTCCAGGGAGAGATGATTTTGAGCCTGGGATCGAGTGCCATAACGGTCAGCTCGAACCGCACCTGATCGTTTCCTTTACCAGTTGCACCGTGTGCGACAGCGGTGGCACCCTCTTTGTGGGCGATCTCAACTGCCCTTTTGGCGATCAGAGGCCGCGCAAAGCTAGTCCCCAGAAGGTATGATCCCTCATAAACAGCACCAGCCCGCAGGGTAGGGTAGATGTAATCGGATACAAACTCTTCTGTGAGGTTTTCTATGTAAAGCTTTGATGCCCCGGTTTTGAGAGCCTTCTCTTCAAGGCCGCTCAGCTCTTCCTCCTGACCCAGATCAGCGCACATGGCTATTACTTCGCAGTTATAATTCTCCTTCAGCCACGGGATCATGATAGATGTGTCAAGCCCGCCTGAATAAAGCAATACTACCTTTTCCATATTGTTTCCTTGTATTTAGAATTGTTGGATTCAGGTGCCAGAATCTGGAGCGTATCTCAGTGCTGCTCCAGATCCTGACTGAGTTTTTAACTATTTCTTGCTGATTACCGATTTGAAAATTGCAACTGCCTTGTCTATTTCAGAAGTGCTGACTGTAAGAGGCGGCATGAACCGGATTGTATTTCTTCCTGCTTTAACTACGAGCAATCCTTTACTTTTACACTCATGCACCACAGTGACAGGATCCTCTTTCATCTGCACACCAATCAGAAGCCCTGCCCCTCTGATATCTTCAATACCACTCACCTCTTTTTTTAGTACTGTGAGTTTCTTTTTCAGATAGCTGCCCTTCTGCTGCACCTCTTTGAGGAACGGTTTTGCGGATACGATTTTAAGCACCTCATACCCAAGGGCGCAGGCAACCGGGTTGCCGCCAAAGGTGGTCCCGTGGTCTCCTGGAGAGAGAGCAGAAGAGAAATTTTCACTGCAGATGACAACTCCAAGCGGCAGTCCGCCGCCTATCGGCTTTGCAAGAGTCATCATGTCAGGAACGACTTTATGCTGCTGGTAATTCCAGAGTGTTCCGGTTCTTCCCATTCCGCACTGGATCTCATCAAAGATTAGAGCTATTGAGTTTTTCTCTGTATACTCTCTTAAGAACTTGAGAAACTCAGTTGAGACAGGATTTACTCCTCCTTCACCCTGCAGAGGCTCAATGATCACAGCCGCGAACTTGTGTGAATCAAGAATCTTCTTTGCTGCCTTGATATCATTGAGTTCCGAGCAGTGGAAACCCTCAAGAAGAGGCTTAAAACCGGCATGGAATTTTTCCTGTGGAGTAGCACTGAGAGCCCCGTAGGTTCTTCCGTGAAAACCCTGGGTAAATGAAAGTACATGATATTTCCCGGCTGTTCCAGAGGCTTTCTTTCTGGCAAACTTTATTGCCGCCTCATTAGCTTCTGTTCCGCTGTTGCAGAAAAAGAGCTTGTCACCAAAGCTGTTTTTAAGAAGATGTGCAGCAAGGTCGATCTGAGCCTGGGAGAAATAGAGGTTTGATGAATGGATTACTTTTGCAGCTTGTTTCTTAATGGCAGAGGTGAGTGCCGGATGTGCATGGCCCAGAGCATTTACGGCAATGCCTGATCCAAAATCCAGATACTTTTTATCATCTGCATCATAAAGCCAGGAGCCTTTTCCTTTAACAATCGGTGCCCCATCCCGTTTATATGTCGGCACAAAAAGAGAATCAAAGTTTTGCTTTTTCATTATGTCCGTCCGTTTGGTTAGATCTTAAAAAAGGTTCATTTCAGGGAGAACCTGAACGTCTAATTGTAAATTACAGTACCGGTGGAAGTGTCTGTCGTAAGTTCATTACGAAGTGTTTCACTGTCCTTCCAGCCGCAGATATGAACGCGTCCTACCCCGCGATGGACTGCTTCTGCAGCCGAGCGGAGCTTGGGTATCATACCTCCTGTAATATGACCGCGGGTTATAAGATCTTCTATTTCAGATGTACGAATCTCTTTTCTTACTTCATCGTTAATAAGTACTCCCGGAACATCAGAGACAAAAATAAGGTCATCGGCACAAAGGGCCTTTGCCAGCTCGCTTGCGGCAAGGTCTGCATTGACATTATAAATAGCACCGGAATTATCCCGGGAGATAGGCGAAATGACCGGTACAATACTGTTTTGCTTAAAAATTGAAATCAGATTTGTATTTACTTTTTCAATTTTACCCACAAATCCTATATCCTGCCCCCTCATTGTCATTTTGGAGGCGGTAAAAAGGTTTGAATCCACTCCACTGAGACCGGCAGCCGCTACACCCTCTATAAGCAGGGCATTTACGATCCGCTTGTTTACATCTCCGGACAGCACCATCTGTACTATTTTCACCATCTCGCTGTCGGTTACCCGCATCCCCTCAACAAAGGTGAACTCTTTATTGAGCAGATCAAGATGACGTGCGATATCCTTGCCGCCTCCATGAACAACAACAGGAAATGAATCCGGCATAAGCTTTTTCAGGCTCTTGCCCAGTTCATGAAGAAGCCCCTCTGCGTCTACTGTCGCACCGCCAATCTTGATACACACCGTTCTCATTGCGATCCTTTTCCTCTCTTTTTAAACCAAAAATTCCTGGATCGTGATGGGTTTAATTATATAAAATAATTTACGGGAGAGCAGATTCTTTGTTTTTCAGTAATAATCGTCCTCCGATCTTAGTTGTCAGAAAAGGAAAAAAGAGGTATCATATAATCAGGTGACATATACACGGTCATGAGCCGGGAATCGGCTGACCCTGTTATTCTGAACAGATCTGTGTGTTCAGGATAGAATAACGACAAAACTGTGTTAATATTTACGTTTCCCCAGGGTTGGTATGAATAAAAAAAGATCCAGAAACCAAAGATCCACAGTTGGTCTGTTTATCTCTGACCTGGAAAATGCATATACCTATAATCTTTATATGGGGGCCATGGATGCAGCAAAGAGAAGCGATACAAATCTGATAATTTTTCCCGGGAAATCACCTAAAGCCCCTTATGAATTTGACTACCAGTTCAATGCTATATATGAACTGCCATCAGCAGATAATATCGATGCACTTATCCTTGCAACAGGTACAATCACCAACTTTCTCTCACATGAGGAGTTCGAGGCTTTTTACAAAAGATACGAGGGAATTCCACTTGTAAGCATCTCTATACCCCTCAGTGGAATTTCAAGTGTCCTGATTGATAACAAAGTGGGTTTGAAAAAAGCTTTCTCGCATTTGATTAAGGACCACGGATTAAGAAGAATCGCTTTTATCCGGGGACCCGAAAGCAACATAGAAGCACAGGAAAGGTATCTTGTTTACAAAGAAGCTCTGAAGGAAAATGATATTGAATTTGATCCGGCACTTGTTTGTGAAGGGGATTTCAGTTTTTATTCGGCATCTAAAGCCATAAATGAGCTTCTTGAAGAGCGTAAAGTAAGATTCGATGCTGTTTCTGCTGCAAATGATGAGATGGCGCTCAGTGTGATGCAGACACTGCAGAACAGAGGGTTCCGGATACCCGCTGATGTGGCAATTATTGGTTTTGACAATGTTGAAAGTGCCAAGTTCAGCACTCCATCGCTTACCACTGTCTCTCAACCCATTTACGAACAGGCACAAAAGGCTTTTCAGATCGCTCTTGATATGATAAATGGTCACTCTACCGTTAATCATACTCTTGAGACCCAGCTAGTTATCAGGGAATCATGCGGATGCATGTCTCAGTTGGTTAAAGCTATAGATCTCCACAGCTTCAGAAAGAAAAAGCGTTCTGTCTGCAGTGATGCTGAGATGCACAGGAAGTATTCATTTGAGGACCGCCCTTTTATAAACGATAAAATGCCCGAACTGCTTAGTGAACTATATGAACTGAGTGCCGTATTTCCAGGCATGGAAAAGAAATGTAACAGTCTTAAAAGCAGGTTTGTCGAGATGCTGTCGTCTGAACATGTTGAAGAGGACGATATTCTTACGTTTCAGAGTCTTGTCACCGATCTGCGCCATAACCTTCTGTACATGACAGATGACCCGGAAAAAGTTGTTAGGCTAGAGGACTTTTTTCATCAGGCCAGAGTCATTTTCATGGAATCGGCATTAAAGTTAAACGCAAAAAAAAGTGCGATTCATCAGAAAGATTTCAGAGGCCTCAGAGTCATCCTCAATCTTCTCTTATCTAACGTATACAATAGAAATAAAACTCTCAAAACAATTATACCGCAGCTTAAATCCATGGGTATCTCAAGCTGCTATATTTATCTTTACGAAAATTCCTATGTTCACGGAAGAGCTAAGCCGTGGAAGTTTCCGCGTACAATAAAACTGGCCATGTCCTACGGTCATCCAGTGCTGCCTGAAAAACTTCTCAAAACAGCTGCTATCGCAACAAAAAACATACTTAAAAAAGAACTCTTCACAGCAGACAAGCGATACACCGCTGTTGTTCTGCCACTCTTTTATATGGAAGAACAATTAGGGTTTCTTGTCACGGAAATCGATTTTATCGACAGTCTCCTCTTTGAATCGCTGGTTGTTGAAATCAGCTGTGCGCTGAAACTGATGTATCTGATGAAATCAAGACAGGAAATCGAGGAAAAACTCAGAAATGCCCTGATCGAACTTGAAGAGTATAATCAACAGCTAAATGATATCTCCCAGACAGATGAACTTACCGGATTGCTAAACCGCCGTGGCTTCCTGAACTATTCAAGACATGATCTGAATGTTTCAAGGCGCATGGAAAGAGATGGCCTTCTGTTTTTTGCCGATCTTGACGGACTGAAAAAAATAAACGATACCTATGGTCATGAAGAGGGCGATAATGCAATTAAAGCCGTAGCGGTCATTCTGAGAAAAACATTCCGTGAAGTCGATATCCTGTCGAGAATCGGCGGCGACGAGTTCACTATCTTTACAATCAATACTTCAATGGGAATGACCAGTGATTTTCAAAAGCGAATCTATGACCTGCTTGGGGAGTATAACAGAACTTCAGGAAAACCCTACAAAGT
This sequence comes from Fibrobacter sp., assembly GCA_012515615.1. Taxonomy (GTDB): domain Bacteria; phylum Fibrobacterota; class Chitinivibrionia; order Chitinivibrionales; family Chitinispirillaceae; genus JAAYIG01. The sequence continues at coordinate 7,317 of JAAYYB010000112.1, read as the reverse complement.
CTCTATCAGCATCGGAGCCGTTCCTTTTTCTGCAAAAGGCACAGAAAATATCGAAACTCTTCTGAACAATGCCGATATGATGCTCTATGAACAGAAGAGGCTAAAAAAAATGAAGCAGAAAAACGCTCACAAGCAGTAAAAAATTGTTGTAGCCTGAGTTTAAAACCTGCCCGCTGACAGCCTTTTTACCCCTTCAGGAGAATCTACAGAAGTAAAACCCGTGTATATGCTGGTTTTTTCCTAATCAATACTTTCCCTTGAGTATTCCAGCCCTGAAAGATACAATATTTAGGATTTTATATCCCGGAGATCTCCTTCTATAGTGTAATCCCGTAAGAATCAAAGAGATAGGAGAAACCAGACAAAAAACCTTGACTGAAAACCCAATATATTGTATCTTGAATAATTCTGGTAGCAACGGATAGTAGTTTTCAGGTGATTCAGCCCGAAATTTCATACCTAAGGAAAAACAAATGATTTTAAGGAAGCTCTCGATCTACGGCTTCAAGTCATTCGCAGATAAGATTGAACTGGAGTTTGGCGAAGGGATGACTGCGGTTATCGGTCCAAACGGTTGCGGGAAAAGTAATGTTGTTGATGCTATCCGCTGGGTTTTCGGAGAGCAGAAAGCATCGATGCTTCGCAGCAGCAACATGGCAGATGTGATTTTTTCCGGGACCCAGTCACGCCAGCCGCTCAATGTGGCTGAAGTTACTTTGACAATTGAGAACAACAAAAAGATCCTCCCTGTTGAGTATCGTGATGTCGCAATAACAAGAAGAATCTACAGAAGCGGCGAAAGCGAGTACATGATAAACAAAACCCAGTGCCGCCTTCGTGATATTCATAATCTCTTTCTTGATACCGGTGTGGGAAGCAGTGCTTATACTACAATTGAAAATACGATGATCAATTCGATTCTCAGCGATAAGGCTGAGGAGAGGCGCATACTTTTTGAAGAAGCCGCGGGGATCGGCAAGTACAAACACCGCCGTAAAGAGAGCCAGCGGCAGCTGGAGAAAACCCGTCTTGACCTGCTGAGAATCAACGATAAGGTTCAGGAAGCAGACAGGCAGGTTCGCATGCTTGCCAGGCATGTGGAAAAAGCAAAACGCTACAAGACCTACTTCGATGATTTGAAATCATTGGAAGTTGGATTCGAGAACCGCAGGTACCTTTCTCTTACAGAAGCCATGAAAGCACGCAAGGCACAGCTTTCGGAACTCGAGGCTTCAAGGGAGACCTTGCGTGCCAGGATAGGAACCGCTGAATCACGAATTGAGAAAATGCAGCTTAACGCTCTTGAACTGGAAAAAGAGCTTGAGATTGCATCAAGGAATGTAAGCGAGGCCAGCGAAAAGATCATAAAAACCGACCGGGACATCTCTGTTAATTCAGAGAGAGTCGCTAATCTGGCGCAGAATGCCGAGAGAATGGACAATGATGTGCGTTCCATAGAAGGACAGATTGAGGAGAACACAAATCTGCGGGCACAGATTGAAAAAAGCATCATAGAGCGTGAAACGCAGCTTCAGAAGAGCGTCCAGAGAGTTGACGGGGCGACAGACGAGCTGGGGAGGTTTGATGCCCGGATGCAGACAAGCAGGGAAAAAGCGGATCAGCTCGGACGCGATCAGATCGAGGTTATCAATCAGCTTGGAGAGAGCAGAAACAACCTTGGATCCCTTAAAGCTAATCTCAACAACTCTTTTGAGCGCAGGGAACGGGGGCTTCGCGAACTACAAAGCCTTGAGTCACGTCTGGAGGAGTTTCAGGAGGCAATCAGAACCTGCAATGAACAGTTGGCTACGGTCGATGAGGAGAACCGTAATCTTCTGCAGTCCCGAGAAGTGCTTCTTGGACGAATAGATAAAGAAGATAAGCGTTATCACAGCCTTGTTGAACGTGAAAAGCATCTTGAGGCCCAGATCGCATCGTGTAAATCACAGCTCAAATTTCTTGCGGGGCTGGAGTCATCTTTCGAGGGGTATCAATCAGGTGTAAAGGAGATCATCACTCGTAAGCTCGCAGGGATGAAGGGAATTATAGCCGATCTGCTTTCTGTTACAGATCAGCAGTTGATCGGGCTTGTGGAAAAGGTGTTGGGAGACAAGGTCCAGACCGTTGTATTTGAAAAAGAGGAGCACCTTCGCGCTGCGGTAGAGCTTTTGGGTAAAGAGAAGCTTGGTATGGCCAGAATGGTTTCTCTTGAGCGGCTCGCAGAAATGAAAGCATTGCCTGTAAACTCATCGGATGCAGGCATCAACTTGACTTCTGTTTTGAAAGTTGCCGGCGGATGCGAGGTGGTTGCAGAAAAACTTCTCAGCGGTATCATTATCACAGAAAGTGCACCTGAGGCCATGGCCGCGGCTCTGCGGGATCAATCAAAGAGGCTTTTTGTCAGCAGAGACGGAGTGATCTGCGAAAATGACGGAACTGTCGTTGCCGGAAACTCCAGGAAGGAAAAAGCCGGAATTCTGCAGCGTAAACAACAGATCGAAAAATTGACCTCCGATATTGACTCATTCCAAAAAGAGTATTCATCGGTTGTAAGTGAAAAAGAGATCTGCATAATCAACAGGGATGACGCAAAAGTAGCCCTGATAGAAGTAGATGAAAAACTCAATAAGGGTCAGCGTCAGCAGCAGGAGCAGCAGACAAATATTAAACATTATGAGAATGAAACACAGAATATTCTAACCCGCACCGGTGCGCTTCATCCTGAGCTCTCTTCAATAGAGGCTGGAATAAGGGACTCGGAAGAGAAAATCGCTGCAACAGAAGCGGAATCGGCAACACTTGAAAGCAGGCGGGATCTACTGGAAGAGCAGGTGGATATTGCCCGCAATGAGGTCCGTGATCTGGAAGAGCAGCGTCGTGCACTGATGGAACATCTCAAGAACGTCGAGCTTGAGACTCATGGGCTAAAAAACAGAATTAACCAGGATAAGGCCGATATCGAGCGTCTCAGCAGGGATATCAAATCTCTCACAGAACGTAAAGCCTCAAAGATTGAGGAGAAGAGAAATGCGCTTTCTGAAAAAGCAAATCTGGAAAGCGGTCTGGAATCTCTGAATATTGAGCTTGAAAATGGAAGACAGGCTCGCATAGAAAAAGAAGGAGTGCGTGACCGCAAGAGAGAAGAGTATAATGGCAAGCTCCTGGAGATAGAGGAAGTCAGAAAAGAATCACGGGCGGATCAGTCTGAACTTGATAACGTATCGAACCAGGTTCATGATGCTGAAATAAAGCAGACCCGTGATGAGCAGGAAAGCCGCCGTATAAGAGAAAAAATCTGGGAGGCTTATGAGATCGACCTTGAGACACCTCCGGAAAATATTCCTGTTATAGAACAGGAAGACAGTGATGTAGTTCAGAATATATCCATGCTCAAAGAGCGCATAAAGCACGTCGGGCAGGTTAATATGGCTGCTCTGGAAGATTATGAAACAGAGAGTCAGAGGCTTAAGGAGCTTACCACTCAGCGTGATGATCTTCAGAATGCAGTAGATGATCTTGAGAGGGCAATCAAAAAACTGGACAAAGAAGCACGTGTACAGTTCGTTGAGACTTTTGAAAAGGTAAAAGAGAACTTTACAGAAATGTTCACAACCCTGTTTGAAGGTGGCGAGGCCCAAATAGCTCTTGAGGAAAATGTTGATCCGCTGGAAGCACCTATTCATATCAATGTGCGTCCGGCAGGAAAGAAGATGAGGGGTGTTCAGCTTCTCTCTGGTGGAGAAAGGGCACTGACCGCTATTTCGCTGCTTTTCGCTCTTTACCTGGTTAAACCATCTGCTTACTGCATCCTTGATGAGCTTGACGCACCTCTTGATGACGCAAACATCGGAAGGTTTGTCAAAGTACTCAGAAAGTTTGCCGAAAAGACACAGTTTATAGTTATTACACACAGCAAGCGGACAATGGAAGCCGCAGACCTCCTCTATGGAGTAACACAGCAGGAGAAGGGCGTCTCCACAATAGTTTCTGTTAAATTCGAAGAGGCGGCACTGCAGGCGGCATAAGACCGAAAATAGATTCGATGGCAAATTCCACAGTGGATCTTAATAGCATTTTTACCTGCTGTTGTGCGTAAAGGCTTTCACAAAGCGCAGATGTTTCACCTGTGTGTGGTGCTTCTGCGATTTGTTCAAACTTTTCTGCTATAAGTTCTAAATACACTTTGTCCATTCCCGGATATGTGAGTCAGGTATTAAGATCCTTTGTTTTCAAATATTCATTTCTAATACTCCGGCAGTTATTTTCTATTTAATTTGTAGAACCCGAAGATTGCCGGTAAAATTTTTATCGCCAAACTTGAACCCGATACAGTTATTTACAGGAGTGAAATTATGCTCAGAATCACATTAATAATCTCCGGTGTAGTAATTTTTGCACTGATACTGGTCTCTTTTATGGCCGGGGTTTTCGATTCTGTAAGGCTGTCAAAGGAAATGGCCGGACCCTACAATCTTGTTTACCGGGAGTACAGGGGCCCCTTTTCGGGCATCAGACTAACTCTGAATGATGTTTACAAATATGTAAGGGATCAGAAAAAAGTGAGGGCGGAAGCCGGGTTTGGGATCTTTTATGATAATCCTGCAAAAACTCCACAAGATAGCCTGAGGAGCATCGCCGGTGTTATTACTGATTCCCTTATAGAGGTGAATGATCCTTATAAAAGCGCAAGTTTCAGGGAGACTGAAGCTATTGTAGGGCGGTTTCCGATCAGAAGTTTACTATCGTATGTAATGGGAACCGGAAAATTCTATCCATCTTTGCAGAAATTTCTTGAGGAGAACAGCCTTGAGCTTTCAGGTCCTGTTATGGAAATTTATAACAGCAGCGAAAAGAGGATTATCTATATAGCACCGGTGGGAAGTAAAGTATCTCCTGCGCCAGAATTCGGTAAATAACCAGTCAACTTGACTGGTTTATTCTTTTACTGGTCAACCCACAACCTGTTTGCTTTCTTCCCAGTACCGGTCCATCTCTTCCAGGGATGCTTTTGAGATATCCCTGTTGTTCTCTTTAAATTTATCTTCTATAAAGCGAAAACGTCTGGCGAATTTGTCAGTTGTTCTTCTCAGGGCGTCCTCCGCGCTGATACTGTGATGACGGGCAACATTGACCAGAGCAAAAAGGATGTCTCCCAGCTCCTCATCGGCATTCTGGTGATCCCCTTTCTGCAGCGCTTCCCTGAATTCTCCTATTTCCTCTTCAACTTTGTCAAATACCGGGGCCGTATCTTTCCAGTCAAAGCCCACTCTTGCTACCCGCTTCTGCATCTTTTCTGCTTTGAAAAGGGCCGGAAGAGCCTGGGGTATATCATCCACAAGGTATTTGCGGTGTTCTTTCCCTTTTTCACCTTTTTTTATCCGTTCCCAGTTGTGGATAACTTCGGTTGATGAAGAGACTCTGGTATCTCCGAACACATGCGGGTGGCGTCTGATCAGTTTTTCACTGATTTCATAAGCCACATCTTCTATCGTAAATTTTTTCTCCTCTTCGGCCATTCTGCTGTGCAAAGCGATCTGAAGCAGCAGATCTCCGAGCTCCTCTTTCATCTTGTAATCACTGTTTTCATCAACAGCTTCGAAAAACTCATACATTTCATCAAGGAAGCACGACAGAATCGATTTATGTGTCTGTTCTCTGTCCCATGGACACCCGCCCGGACTTCTTAACTTTGCGACTATTTCAATAAGACGTTCCACCTGCTTACCCATTTTTCTTCCTCACTCTTCCCACTTTCCTTTGCCTTCTCTTATCATTTCCGGGTCTTCTGTTGTCAGGTCAATTATGGTGGACCCGGATGGGTCATCAAGCGGCCCCATATCAAGCATAACATCAACTTCATTGATTACTGCCGGACGTACTTCTTCAGGATCGCCCCTGAGGTCTCCTGGAAGGCCGATTGAGGTGTTTGCGATCGGTTCTCCAATTGTTTTAACCAGTTCCAGAACCACTGCACAATTTGGGATTCTTATTCCAACAGTCTTTCTTTTTGGGCAAATCTTCTTGGGAACAAGATTGGTCGCCGGAAGAATGAATGTAAAGGGTCCCGGAAGGTATTTTTTCATGAGTTTAAAGTGTGCGTTTGATAAATGGCAATATGTAGATATCTGCGAAAAGTCACTGCAGATAAAAGAAAAAGACCTTTTTTTATCTTTCATCAGAAGATGGCTGATTTTGTCGATCGCCTTTGGATTACTGACACATGCTCCAATGCCGTAAACCGTATCGGTTGGGTAGACTGCGATTCCCCCCTCATCTTTCAGGATGCGGGCTACAGAGTCCAGATATCTTCTCTGGGGATTTACAGGATGAACATTATAGATTATCATAATACTTTCCATGCTGATTGCGATAAGAAACCACTCAGAAGTGACATGCGGCGGCTCTCAGCATAAAGTTAAATATAATATTTGAAAGTACCATACGAATCATTGACTTACTGTGCGACAAGAGATATTATTATTAATAAGTATGTTATACCCCTTGTATAATTAAAGATCCGGAGTTTTTTACCGGAGAAGTGTAACAGCACAGTCTGAGATCACAAGACAAAATGACAGATGGAGAATGTATGACCCTGGAAGTAAGTGTTAAAAAAGCCGATGAGAACCCGGTTCTGGAACTCATGGGAAGAATCGTTGATGCTGATGTCAAGAAGTTTCAGCGCAGGATAGAACAACTTTACAAAAAAAAGCACAGCCAGATTGTGGTTGATGTCAGCTGTGCAAGTTTCCTTGATAGTCATGGGCTTGGTACGATTGTTTACTATCATACCCTGATGCAGAAGGAAAAAAGAGAACTCATTATCCTGAATGCCAATCCCGACCACAATTCATATCTGAACAGGCTTTTCGAGCTTACCAATCTTGATAAGGTTCTCAATATTGTGACCCACCTCTGAGAGGTGGGTTTTTATTAAAAGGTATCCTGAATACGGACAAGGGCTTTTTCCACCTTGTCTCTCATATTAAATGCGCTTATTCTGATATAACCTTCGCCACTCTTCCCAAAACCTGCTCCCGGGGTACATACTACACCGGCCTTCTTCAGGAGATCATCAAAGAAACTCCATGAATCTGTTTTGCAGTTGATCCAGATGTATGGTGCATTGGTTCCTCCGGTGCAGCTGAATCCAAGGCTTGTCATCTTCTCACGGATAAGCCTTGCGTTTTCCATATAATAATCCGAGAGCTCTCTTACCTGCCGTGGTCCATCACCCATATAAACCGCTTCTGCGGCTTTTTGAACGGGATAGGAAACACCGTTGAACTTGGTCGTATGGCGGCGGTTCCAGAATGA
>JAAYYB010000111.1 GCA_012515615.1 Fibrobacter sp. | reverse complement strand
TTCAATTCTTGCTTATATTTGTATTGGGGGCACCCTCTTCCAAAAGATCTTGATTAATAATTACTACTTGTATTGGGGACACTCTCTTCCAAAATGTTTTTAGGCTTTAATTCTTGTTAATACTTGTATTAGGAGCCCCCTATTCCAGTGAATCATTATAGTCCTATTTGAATATTATTACCTGTGTTTTCGTGCATACCCTGCCCCCCACACACCCAGATAGAACCAGTTAAAAATCCTCAGAATTTATTTTACTGCTCTTTTCAATCTCTTCAATCAGTACACGCTGAATCATCTCTATCTGCAATACTTTTCTGATTTCCCTGTAGAAAACCCGCCGTCCGCTGATATGGTCAGCAACTATTTTTTTGAGGACATTTCCAACCCAATAGGGACGGGATAGGGTTTTAAAACTTAAAAGTGTATCCCTTATAAACCCTGAGAGTTCATCTCTATACCAGCTGCGATACCGTCTGAAATAGCTGTAACCGGAATACACTTTATTCAAATTAACTTTAGAAAGTATTGCATCGACCATGCCGATTTTGTCAGTTAAATTATAAGGACATTTTTCACGGGTCACTAACTTATCAACCAGGCCGGCAATATGAAATGCTTTCAAAGTTAAAAAGCTGAAAGGATTTGTACCACCGTGGGATGTTGATGGGAGGGAGAGAAGTGAAGGGCTGTTTTTACCTATCATAGAGAGTTGATACAATTCACCGGATTTTTTGGTTTGTTCCTGAGGTGCCTGATAGAGAAGCTCAACGAGATTATTATCAAGAAAAGGACTTCGGACCGCAACTTGTGATGATTCAGCAATCACAAACCCGTTCCACCACCATGGAATTTCTTTGAAAAGAAGAAATGAGAACGGATGCTTGATCTGCATAGATTTTAATGTTTCTCTCCCCGTATAAATAAACTTTTTAAAATCCATATTGACTAAATCAAGCTCAATAGCTCTCTCTTGAAAACCCAGAACATGTTTCATCACCTGACTGCCATATTTTCCAGTTACACGGATTGGAGCAATTTCCCTTGCCATACGATTGAACGGGATGGAATCGATTTTATCAACACCCATTACACCGTCGGTCATATAAATCGATTCATTTAAATACTTTTCATAATTCTGGAGTATTTCCGCATCATCAATTTTAAGATGAAAATGCTGCTGGCCACAGGCCCTGGCTACAGCCGGCGCCAGCCGTACATCAAGGATATCCTTGAACGATCCGCCAAATGTATAGCAAGGTACGGAGTTGGGTTGTGGATTCAGATATGAGAGAATCATTCTGGTGTCAAGTCCACCAGTAAGAGAAAAACCAACCTTGTCACCCTGAAAATACCTGGGTACTATTTCTCTGAAGGTATGATCCAGTTTCCTGGAAAATTCATTTTCTGAAAGCAAGGGAAGTGATTCCCACTTTTCCGGAGAAAAATAGGCTTTTCTGTTGATCTCTTTTCCATCAAACACCCAGGCTGATCCTGCAGGTAAAAGAAATATTTTTTCGAAGAAAGTTTTGTTCTCAAGAGCGCAGTCATACAATAGATACTCGGCAACTGAATGAGGATTCAGTTGTCTGCATTCCGGTATTACGGTGAGGATAGATTTTGCCTCTGATGAAAAATAAAACGCATCTTCATTTTCATAGTAATAGATTCTTCTGATCCCGAAGCGGTCGTTAAAAAGAGTTACTTTTTTTTCATTCAGATCAATTAACAAACCATTGTAACACCCGTTAAGCGATTCAAGGAATGATGTTTTATTATTGCAATATGCCTCCATCATTTTTTTCATATTACTGCAAGGTGAATCGTTTACAGAATAACATTCTCCAGTAAAAAACATGAGAACAGATCCGTCGCTGCTCACTTCCGGCTGAGGATAAGCGAAAGAATTCTCAATAGTGCAGTATCCGATATAGCAGTTTATATCTCTGTTGGAATACACACCTGATACATAGAATTTTTCATGAAGTGTACATTCCAGCATTTTCTTGATTCTTTTAAGTTCCAGCCCGGTATTTCTTTTTGAAAAGATTCCTGCTATTCCAGGCATAACCCACCGGTTCCTTTTTTGAAGTTTTAACACAGTGAGTGCAAATTGTGTACCCTTTCTGGGGGTGTGCCGTAATCTTGTGTCCGGGCGACTCAAACGCACATAAGAACTTCTGAAATTGCATATAAAGAAGTTGCAGATGTGTCTACATCGCTTTCTGCATAAAACCTGACTTATGCACCCGGATCAGGGCGCTTTGCACTTATCCCTTGTGCATAAAGGCTTTCACAAATCGCATATGTTTTACCTGTGTGGTGCATCTGCGATTTGTTCAAACCTTTCTGCAACAAGGTCTAAACGCACTTCATCCCTACCCGGACGCATAAGTCAGGTATAAGAAAGAGAGTGAATGGCTGAGACATTTTACAAAACATAGCTTATATTAAGAGATGTAAAATCGAAATCTCAAGCAGTTAAATGAAAGCGGTGTTTTATGAAACGCTATTTTTTGCTGGTCGCTATCTCTGTACTATTGTTTGCTGAATCGGGCCTGACACAAAATCTCAGTATCCAGGTTGCCGGAGTAAAGCGAAGCTGCATTCTTCATGTGCCAGCTGAAATAAGCAGTCCTGCCGTAGTATTTGTACTCCATGGAATGGGTGGAGATGGTGCAGGAATGCAGAATTCAACGCAAATGGATAAAGTCGCTGACAGAGAAAATTTCATTGTCGCTTACCCCAGTGCCGTTGGGGGTAAATGGGATTATGCATCAACTAAAAACGATTACACCTTCATAAAAGATCTAATAGATACTCTCGATGCCAGGTATAAGATCGACAGGAACAAGGTTTATGTTACCGGTTTTTCGCAGGGTGGAGGAATGGCTGTGTATATCGGTTTTCAATACCCTGAGATTTTTGCTGCAATTGCTCCAACTTCATCAATCGGAAGCGGCGCACCAGCACCTAAAAAACCGATTCCCATTTTTTTAACATTTGGAACCAATGACATGTATCCTGTTGCTACATTCATGTCTGCTGTAAGCAGCTGGCTGGAAATCGACAGTTGCCCATCCGCGGCAGTTTTTGAGCGTCCTTATCCTCTTTCAAATACCAGATCGGTTGTAACCAGGTTATCGTTTGGCCCTTGTGCTCAGGGAACCGAAGTTGTCGTTGATTCAATTGCCGGAGGGGGTCACGAATGGCCGATGAACACCACAACAAAGGTCAATAATAGTGAGGAGGTCTGGGCTTTTTTCCAGAAATTTTCACTGGACCGCACTACCGGCAATTTACCCTCTAATAAACCGGCAAGAAAACCCCTTGTGGCAAAATACAGGTCCGGAATCATCCAGTTTGAATCCGGCGGGCTTGAAAATTCGATCCATATTACTGATGCTTCCGGTAGATCTGTCTGCACTGCTGTTACAAAGAATGGTCAGATCGCCTTTAAAAGAGATCCCGGTTTATATATTGTCAGAGTGGGAGACAAAAGAGGTATAAGAACCGTTAAAATGGTTGTTCCAGAATAATACTACCCTTTTGAATCATGGCAATCTCATGGATAGAAAAAGCCCTTGGAGCTTCTTTCTAAGGAATAATGTAGTGGTGCTGTAAACGTCTGGTAAAAAACGCACATTGTCATCATACTTGTGAAAACAGGTGTTGAGTTCATGTCAGTATTAATAAAAACTTGAGATCCGGACAGACAAAAACAATTTTATCTCCAGTGACAGGTTCTCTAAGGAAACCAGTAACAGCAGCATAGGAAAATTCTATGAATAGAAACACTGCCTTTCTCGTTAACCGCTTAACAATTCTTCTCCTTACCGTTTTCGTGTCTCTTCCATTCGCTCAATCAGAGGGGTCCCAGGAAGAAGACAAACTGCTTTTCTCAATTTCATTGAACAACGACACCACCAGCATCTACGGTTGCCACTGGGATGACAGGATAAAAACCAATCTCTCCGGACCGGTTCTGATGGAAAAAGGAACTCTGCTTTTCTACTCCCAGAAAGGATATGTCCTCTACAATGAGAACGGCAAGCTGATCGATTCCCATTCCCTCTTCAAGTTGAACAAAAAAAACAATCAGCCTTATTTTCTTGCCTATCCCCTGGACAGTGTCACAATACTCTACTACCGTACCAGAGGAACCGACAAACCTGAGGTATTCCAGAAAAAGCTGTTTAAGGATAACCTCAAACCGGTACCCGATGAGGATTACGGAATCTACTCCGAGATTGACAAGAGCGTTCTCTTCAATATGGCCAGCAACAGTATCACCGACGAGATGAGCTCGAAATCTTACCTCATGCCCCACCTTTTAGGGTATACATCACTGAAGGGGGGGCTGAAGTGGTGGTCAATCGACAGGCTCTACTCCTTCACATCTCCAATAATTGTAGAAAAGGATAAAAAATATCATTCCTTTTTTCCGGGCCTGAAAACCGATCAGAAATGTGATGTCAAGCCTCATCTGATTGAACCCTTTGGACTTTTCACGGTTGATAACAGGTGGTTCTATTACGGGCTGGTCTCATTGAAGGGAAACACCGAAGATGAGTATTATCAATCACTTATCCTCTGTGATCAGGCTGGAAACATCCTCTCCAACGATCGTCTGCTGAAACAGGAGACCGCGGATGCGGTTCTGGAGTTCAACAAGTCTCAGAATACTAATTACACGGTACGCAGGGCAGGGAAACACGCATTTGTCCCGGCTGTCGACAGAAGAGGTTTTCTTTACTACGGCGTGATGAATTATGAGTGGAAAAAATTGGATGTTTACATGCGGCGACACCTGCATTATGTACCGGTAAAGACGCAAAACAGTATCGAACATAAGTTTGCAAATGAAGGCAATATCGCTTTCTCACCTATAAAGCTTGAGTGCAACGCCCTTGCCAACAGAGGAATTCGTCCTGAAGTCATTCTTCTCAACGGTAAAGATGTCAATTTTCTGGATAATGAGCAGACTACCCGTAAAGGCTTTTTTGTAACTGTCCATCGCTACACCGATGACATTCTCAAGACCAGGCTTTCTCGTACCCAGAACGGTCTTCCCCCTGAGATTCAAAAGATGCAGGACTCAATTGTGGACCTCAATACATCCTGGTGTCCTTACACAATCAGCCTCAATCAGGGTGAAAACGGGGAGATTGCAAAGCTTTTCTATGGGTTCGGTGATGTCATCATGTGCGCCAGAGTTGTGGAAGTCACCGAAACAAACGAAGTCTATGTCAGGGTTGATCTTGACAACTGGGCAGAGATGGTTGTTTTTTCGACTGAAGGGAAGTACCTCAGCCGTTTCATTTTCAACCGCCAGAACTTCGAGAAACGCAAAGATCTGGTCGTAATCTCAGAGAAACGTGAAATTATTGAACGGGATTTTGAGTCGGACCGCAACGGAAAAACCTACTACAGATGGGAGTTGCAATAGAAGTTGCAGGTCACAAGTTGCAAGTTACAAGTCACTTGATCACAAAGTTCAGCTTTCGGCGTTCAACGTTCAGTATCATTCCGTTCACCCTGAGCTCCTTGTCGAAGGGTGAATCTCTCATCGTTCAGCGTTCAGCGGTTCAGCGTTCGCCAAGAATGATCCCTCTAAACCACATGGCCCTCTTAACCTCTGAACGCTGAACCCCTACTTGAACTGTTCCCCAAGTGTCCAGAGTGTGTCCTTGCCGCTTATGAGATCAAGTCGAACTCCGGAATATGAGTATGACCATCGGTAATTAAAGTCTGCCCCGTAATAACCTTCTGCTGCCTCCCAGGTCCTTATCTTACTCTCCAATGGCAGAGAATTAATATTCTTATACAGTTCAAACACTCTTACCTTTTTTATCCCCTTCAGTAATCTTCTCTCCTTCACTACATACTCGGCCTGATCATTTTTATATCTGTCGACAGTTTCCGCTTTCCAGAGTCTCTCTGCGTTTTTAGGCCCCTGGAAAATCCAGGAGCTGTAAATCAGGCCGAACACCGCGATGCAGCAGAAAATCAGGACCTTTGCAGCGATTCGGTTTTTGATGCGTAATAAATTCCAGCATGCCTCACTGATCACAAAGAGAACCAGCATTTTTATAACAGTGTCAAACTGATCCGCCCTGAATGAGAACCCGGTGAGGTCAGAGAGAAAAGCAGCAAATAAAATCGCACCATAGATCTTATACCTCAGCCCTCTGAATGTCTTTAAACGAAAGCTGAAAAAAGCTGCCGCGATAAGGAGAAATGGAACTAGCCAAAGCAGTATGTTAGTCAAACTCATTTCCTACCTTCCAAAGAGAATAGAATTAGATGTAATAAAATCACCAGCAATACACTCATTCGGGGGAATCGCAATTAACCCGAAGACAAAGCAGACACATTCGGCAGAGGACCCCACGAGTTTTACAACCAGATCATTTAAGAAAAGTGTATTTCTTGATTCTGCTGAAACTCTGAATTTAAAGAGGGCAGAGATGCTCTGAAGGCGGAGAAACCGGAGAACTCTGCAGTTGAAGAGGTCCCAGTTTGTTGATAACAGCCCAGCAGAGCCCTTGAGCAGGGGAATTCCGGAAGAACGGACGAGATTATACATAGAGATCCTTTATGGACACAGGCTCCATAATGTGCAATAATCTACAATCTGACAAACCTTAAACCAATTATTTCAGACTTCTTTTATTCCAGAATTCCGGAATTATTTTTAAGAGCGTTAAACCTGAAAGTCGCAGTTGGGGAGAACAAATAAACGTAAGATGTTGAGATGATAAGGCTTGAAGGCATTGCAGGTCTTATCGGCAAGGTGATAAGATCAAGATGCCTGAAAGTCTTAGCGCTCAACAGATTATGATTTTTTGCCTCATCCAACTGCGATTTTCAGGCTAGAGTTGTTTCTGTTGTACGATCTAACACTCTGCCCCGGTATTCACCCGGATTTTTTTGAAATCGAAAACGGAATTGGAATCATAGAAGAATGCCTGATTTTACCAAAGGATTGAACGGAAACCAGAAAAAAGCGGTTTTGCATAATGAGGGTCCTCTGCTTGTGCTTGCGGGGGCAGGAAGCGGCAAAACAAGAGTACTTACGATGAGAATAGCGCGCCTGGTCAGTGAGAAAAGGTGCAAACCGGAAGAGATCCTGGCCGTTACTTTTACAAACAAAGCGGCTAAAGAGATGAAGGAGAGGGTTGCGGACCTGACCTCCGCTAAAGTCGCCGATCAGATGACCCTGAGCACATTTCACAGCCTGGGGGTCAGAATTCTGCGCGAAGATGGAGAGGCATGCGGGCTCAAAAAGAACTTTTCTATTATTGATGAGCATGAAAAAATAGCCACTCTTAAGAGTATTATGCGTGCCGCAGGGGTGCGTGGTCTCAAAGATCAGGATCCTCAGGAGTTTGCAACCGTTATCAGCCTCGCGAAGAACTCTTCCCTGGACCCCTCATCCTACAAAAAAGAGAATCCCGATGACCGCAAAATCAACCGTGTTTACAATTCTTACAACTCCATTCTGCTGAAGCGCCAGACTGTTGATTTTGATGACCTTCTGCTTCTTCCTCTGCAGATCCTGACCTCAAATCCCAATATTCTCCGTAAATACCAGGAACGTTATAAGTACATATCCATAGATGAATTCCAGGATACAAATGCGGTACAGATGAAACTGGCATCACTGCTCTCTTTCCCCGGGAACAATATCATGGTGGTCGGTGATGATGACCAGGGGATCTATTCCTGGCGTGGAGCTGAGGTTGAGAATATCATCTCTTTTCCGGAAAGATTCAACGGGTGTACAACAGTCATTCTTGATCAAAATTACCGCTCCACGAGGCAGATCATCGAGGGCGCTCACGCGGTTGTCGAGAAAAACAGGATAAGAAAGCAGAAAAAGATTATCGCCGTTTCAGGAGACGGCGATCCGATCATGCACTATAAAGGTGATGACGAAGAGGATGAAGCAGCCTGGATAGCATCTACTATTTCCGAAAATGACAAGCATACATCATTCAGAGCCAGCGACCACGCGATATTGCTGCGGACAAACGCGATGATGCGCCGGTACGAACTGGAGCTTCGCAGAGCCGGCGTTCCCTACAGGGTCAGCGGCGCCATGAGTTTCTTTGAACGTAAAGAGATAAAGGATCTGCTTGCGTATCTGAGATTCTTTGCGAACCCTCACGACGAACTGAGTATGGCACGGGTTCTGAAAGTTCCCAACAAGGGTATTACACCCTCAACTCTTGAAGTTCTAGATGATTTTGCGGCGCTGAGAAAAATGAGTCTTTATGATGCGATGCAGAGGCATTCTGAACTGGATAAAATAAGCACAGAACAGCATGGAAAGATCGATTCTTTTCTCTCCCTTTTCCAGAATTATTCTTTAAAATTTGAAAAAGGACCGCTCTCGATTGCGCTCAGAGAACTGCTGACTGAAACGGGGTATCTTGAACACCTTACCCGTGCATCAAAAGAGGACAATAACCCGGAAAAACGCACCGAGAACATCGATGAAATGATTCATGGAGTCGAGACTTACGAGCAGAAATTCCGTTCAAAAAAGCCTACACTCGCCGGCTACCTCCAGGAGATCGCGATAATCAGTTCTGAAGACAACGACGAGGAGTCGCTTTCGTCAAACAAGGGTGTAGTCCTTATGACGCTTCACAAATCAAAAGGGCTTGAATTTCCGGTTGTCTTCCTTGCGGGGCTCGATAAAGATTACATGCCCTCACCAAAGGCAATTCAGGAGGGCAACATCGATGAAGAACGCAGACTTTTTTACGTTGGAATGACACGCGCCAGAAAACGTCTTTACCTTACTTACCCCGGCACAAAAATCTTCAGAGGCAAGCAGCGTACCGTCACACCCTGCCCCTTTCTCAGGGAAATCCCGGAAGAACACCTTGACGGGAAAATCGGGGAGAAGCAGGATGAAGAAAAGCAGCAGTTCCTGGAGAACTTTTTCAAAGAGATGAAGGTAAAATTCGGAACAACTGCCGAAACGGCTGATAATTAACCGGGTCTACATGCATTCAAAAGATCTGGATTCCTGCTTTCGCAAGAATGACAGAATTATTGAATCGCATTTGTCGGCAGTGTAATCCTCTCAAAGAAGATATCCAGTGTATGAAGAAGCAACCGGACATCAAAGGTCCTGCGGTCCATAAGAATCAAATTTGCATCAGTAATCCCGTGCCTGAGTTCTCTGTAATGTTCCATATTGACAAGGAATATCTTCAGTGTCTCGCCCCGATTCACCTCGCGTTCATCTCCATAGATATTTATGTCAAGCGGAGCCCCGGGTTCAGGTATCGAAATAACT
Organism: Fibrobacter sp.; assembly: GCA_012515615.1. Lineage (GTDB taxonomy): Bacteria > Fibrobacterota > Chitinivibrionia > Chitinivibrionales > Chitinispirillaceae > JAAYIG01. The sequence continues at coordinate 47,775 of JAAYYB010000111.1, read as the reverse complement.
ACCCGTTTGTGTCCCGGGGTATCCCCCGGAATCTGGTTTGTAACAACAACATTGAATCCGTTATTGCGCAGAGCGACAATCATGGGATGATATATTGCTCTGTCGTTATAAACCACTACAACATCCGATTCGTTCCCGTCTGGTTTCTGCTCTTCGTTTTTAAGTTCCCGAAGCTGCAAGTTAAGATAAGAGCAGAGTATGCGAAGCTGTTTTATTATATGCGAAAAGAGTTTGTCATCCGGCCCTGAACCCATCTGCAGGTCTTTTAACATCTCGGCCGGAATCTCCTCCAGTATCTCATCACAGCTGTGCCCCAGGCCAAGAGCCTTGGCAAGCAGGTTTCCGACATAGACTGCTTCCTGGATAATCTTGTCATTTGCAGAAGTTATCTTGAGGATCCGCTCAGGGTCATGATGATTCATGATCGCCATCGTTACTGAGGGTGGAAAATTCCAGTTTGAAGTGAGATAATATCCCAGATCTGCATGTGTAAACCCCATCAGCACATCTTCCGCCTCATAGAAGGCACAGACATCGCCCATCGTCCTGTCAAGCAGACGGGGAAAAACGCTATCAAAATCGTTATCAAGCGGGATTTTGCCGAAATCATGGAGAAGCCCTGCTATAAAAGCGAGTTCAGGCCTCTGCATGTAGCAGTCTATGCAGATCTTCTCTGCAATAAGTCCCACAGTCAGAGAATGAAGCCAGAACTCACGTCTTCCAAATCCCCTGTTCCTGTAAACTTCCGGAGAAAGATCAATCAGTGACATACAAGCCATTATGCTTCGGGTTTCCCTGAAACCAAGTCGTACGACCGCCTCCTTGATATCAGTAATGCGGCCGTGCCTTCTGGCATACTGCACGGTATTGGCAATCTTGAGAATTGTAGAAGAGACTGCGGGGTCGGTCGAGATGCATTTTGATAACTCGAGCGTACACCCCACATCCGATTCTATTATGTCCATTGCCTTGACCACGGTAAAGGGAAAGCCCCAGTTCTTGTGGAGAGATTTCCCGATATTCTGCATTTTTCTGTCAACCGGTATCGAAGGGTCAAACAGATGTTCTGCAATGATCCGGTTCTGGTCGTTTGGGGGATTCTTGTCGGATGCAGGTTCAGTTTTTAATACAAGAGATTCAATTTTGGCCAGAAATTCCGAAAAGGCAAACGGATATCCCATAGTGGACAGTTTTCCGTGATCGGCATCCCGAATCTGATCCAGCATCTCAGCAGTCACCTTCTGGACCAGGGGATTAGGAACTTTTGTGGTTATTAGAAGAGTGGATATATGACGTGTCCGCTGGGACTTCTGCAATCGTTCGGCAATGAGTATATCTTTGGGATTGTCACAGGAAAGATCGGCTATAACCAGTTTCGGAAGCATCTGGCTTGCCTTGATGGTAGCCTGGGATGATGAATTGGCCTGAATAACCTGGTAGTTACACTGAATCAGGCCCACTGTCAGAATATCCCGTACTCTCTCCCTTGGTGAAAATATAAGCAGAAGTGGACCACTGTTGCCCCCCCCGAATACCCCAGGAATTATCTTTTTCTTCAAATATCCCCCCTTGTCCATAAAAATTCACCCTTTAATTATAGAGATTGAATCTCCGGTTTTTCAACGTGTAAATAGAAATTCACTCAGAAGCCCCTTTATTTTGCAATCCACACGGGTAAATGCTATAATTTTATTTATCTGATCAGGGATGATATATGGCTAACTCATGCACTGCAAAAGGGATATTATCAAAGGATCGATTCTGAATTTTACTCTCATTGAACCGACCGGATATCGTAAACGCAAATCGGGTATTCAAACCGCGCCGTCCTCCTACCCTCACATCGGGCTTGCTTACCTTGCAGCCGTACTCAAACCTCTGGGGGATCTCAGGGTTATTGACATGTCCCAGGTATCCAGGGATGAGGCGGGAACTCTGCTTTCTGTTAAAACCGATTTTACACTCATCAGCACGACAAGTTTTAACTACCTGGATGCAAAGGCAATGGCTCTGGACTTCTCTATTGCCGATCATTCAAGAATAATTCTTGGTGGTCCTCATGTATCTATTGTTAAGGAAGAGGTATTTAATGATGGTCCCTGGTATGCGGCAGTTGCAGGAGAGGGTGAAAAAGTCATTGTTCATGCTATCCAGAACAAGCTGCCGACATCGGTTCCAGGGCTTATTGTTCCTGACAGTTCCGGAAACCCGCCCCCGGAGAGAATTGCAGATCTTGACAGTCTTGCAAGACCTTACTATTCTCTTTTTCCGATGCATAAATATCCCAACCATGTCCTTCTTACAAGCAGAGGATGCCCTTTTTCCTGCTCGTTCTGCGCCGCCCCGGTAATAAACGGCTCAAAATGGTACTATCGGTCTATTCCGGATGTAATCGATGAGATGAGCGCTTTACGTACAGATTTCGGTGATAAGCTCTTTCATCTTAACGATGATAACTTTACATTGCGCAGAGAAAGGGTTTTGGAATTTTGTGAACTGTTGCTGAAAAAGAATAAAAATTTCCGCTGGGTGGCCCAGGGTGTAAGAGCAGACAGGGTCGATTCCAGGCTGCTGAGATTAATGCACAAAGCAGGATGTCAGAGAATATCGATAGGGGTAGAATCAGCTGATCCCTCAGTACTGGCCGCGATCGGGAAAAAAGAGAGTGTCAGCCAGATCGAAAAGGCAATCCGTCTCGCAAGAGATGCCGGGCTGGAGGTTCTCAGCATGTTTGTCATCGGAACCAGTTCCGACTCGCTTGCCGGCACCAGAAAGAGTTTCGAGTTTGTTCGCAGGAACACACTTTTTCCTGTCGATTTTTACCAGCTTATCCCCTACCCCGGGACTCTGGAATGGCAGGATGCACAGAAGCGGGGAAGATTTCTTCTGAAAGATTACCGTGAATTTGATCATTACAGCCCCGACCCGGTCTTTGAAACCGATCAATTCACTGCGCAGGAGAGAAAAACTGCTGTCCTGGAAGCATCTTTACTTGTAAAGCAAATGGAAAAAAAATGGTTCTGGAAAAAACATCTCCGTTTTTTCCTTCCTCATCTGCTCATACACAGATCATTTCATGAAATCATTGAAGAAACTTCATATCTGCTAAGACGTATATCTGGATCAATAAAGAAAAGAGTGTTAAGGAAGTAGCCTGAAGCTGCTGAGACTCACTTTTTCGCTTTTGTCTCTTTTCTGTCGCCTGCATACCACGACTGCCATTGAGCCTTGTCCTGGCCAAGATCCTGTCCGGTCATTAACCACAGAAGGTATGTAACATTTTCCCTGACCATCGGACTTTTATCATCGAGTGTCAATATAAGGAGAGGAATTTCAGTGTGAAGCTTAACTGCCTCTTCGGCCAGAGACCTTATTTCCGGTTCTTTATCTTTAAGCATTCCATAAAGCGGTGGTATCGATTGGGGATCCCTGTAGCTGGTGAGTGTTTTTACAACCGCAGTCCTTACTGTGGCATCTTCATCTTTCAGTAATTCGATCAGTGGCAGCACCGCTTTAGCATCTTTTGTTAACCCGAGTGATACTGCCGCGTTTTTCCTTACAAGCGGATTTTCATCTTTCAGCGCTTTGATCAAAGGATCAACCACTTGTAAACATCCTAATTTTCCTGCGGCTTCAGCTGCATTTACCCTCACCGATGCTCTTTTGTCCCCCAGAAGATTAATCAGGTCATCAAGAGCTCTGCGATCTTCAAGCCTGCCGATCATAAATGCCGCATTGGCCCGCACATCCATATCAGCGTCTTTTGACGCAATAAGCAACTGGTCAAGAGTTGAACTAAAGCGAAATCCCCCTACTGCAACAGCTCTTACCTGTGGATTTGCGTCTTGAAGAAGTTCTTTAAGCAGATTGAGTGCTCCTTGAGTGCTTAACTCGCATAATCCAAATGCTGCATGCTTTCGTATAAGCGGATTTGATTGTTTTAGAGCCTCTCGGAGCTGATTAAAACCCTCCTGGCCCATCAATGCCAGCGCTCTTGCAGCTTCAAAACCTGGCGGCAGCAGTTCGTTTACTTCTGTGGAATCGATCCAGACCGGAACATTTATCTGGGACCCTGCCGTATCCGAAAGAATTTCTACAAGAGAAGCAATAGCAGATGATGCCCACTGTCCCATCCCGCCAAGTATCCTGCAGGCGTTGCTCCGCTCTTTCCAGTCAGTTGACTTAAGTGTTGATGATATCTTCAAAACTGACAGATCCTGCGGCAGAGCGGTCGCCGGCAAAGCCCTCTTCAGGACCCGTTCTCCCCCGACCTCTTCTCCATGCCCGTCCGAATCGCTTTCAGCAGTTCTGCGCCTCTGAAAATCATTTTCAGCATTCGAAGAGCCTGACACCTTTTTGTAAGGTATCCCGTCAATTTCCTTTATGAGCCTTTTTACTATGTTAATCTGTGCGCCATCAGAATTGAAGCTGATAAACTTTTCATTCTCGGATGTTATTTTTCCTGTAAATGACATCCCGTCTTTAAGGACTATCTCTATCCTGCCATCACTTCCCTTTTTAGCTGCAGGGATACTCTCTTTCTTTGGAGTTTCAGGGGATCTCTTTTCCTCAGGTAAAGAGGGTAAAGCTTGAGGAAGTTGAACTTGAGCCCCCGATTGCTGTACTTGAATTGCAGCGGCTCTTTGATCATTCTCCTGCTTTATCTCAACAGGTTGCACATCCGGTAAATTAGCAGCCGAACCAGTTCCGCTGTCGATTTCTGAGATAATATTTTTAAAGATGTTGAGCTGTATGCCATTTGATTTGAGCACAATCAGCTTTTCAGTTTCAGAAATTCTGGTTCCATTGAAAACTTTCCCATTCCTGAGCTTTATCGTAAGCTCTTTTTCCCCCGAAGAAGTCTCTTTTTGATCAACTTGAGTCTGAGGAACAGGACGTGCATGCTCATATCTGACCCCATCTTTTTCTACCACCATGCTTTTAAGAATACTTACATTTGTCTCCCCGATTTTCATAACGAAAAAATTACTATTCTCAGATACTATTTCCCCATTATATAAAGTTCCGTTTTTTACTTTCAAAGAGGATGCCGATATAGGGAAACTGAACAGAAGAAAGGAAAGCACAGCAGAAATAATAGAACAGCCGGTATATTTACAATTCATCACAATTTCCTTTAAATACGAGCCATGTTAATTAAACCTATTTATTCCCAATACTACAGTACTCGACTCTGCAAGACAAGAAAAACTATTTTATAGCTGACCCATTCATCAGGGAAGGGGCGAAGTGCAATTCACCCTCATCTGAGGGCATAAGTAAGTAATAACTATGATACAATACGTCACCTCTTTGGATGCGGTTATTGTATTTACCCCCTGGCAGGCTCCACGATTCGTCACCACCCGACATAAGTGGTGGCCACATGAAGACAAACAGGGTAAACTTGTATTTAACATTAACAGAATCCATCATATTTTACCATTATGGCCATTATCGATTTCCATACACATGTTTTCCCTGACGATCTTGCACCCAGGGCTATCTCGGTGCTGCTTGCCAATTCCAGAGAGTCACATAATTATACCGACGGCACACTTGGAGCGCTGCGGGAATCAATGCAGATTAACGGAATCGGAACTTCAGTTCTTCTTCCCGTAGCCACCAAACCATCCCAGGTGCAAGGAATAAACAGGTCCTGTACAGACCTGAAATCCAACGGCATTATTCCTTTCGGATCACTGCACCCAAAAACCGTAAACATTGAAGAGGAAATCGCGTTTCTTCTTGAGAATAAAATTCCAGGTGTAAAGTTTCATCCGGAATACCAGGATTTTTATGTAGATGATCCATCAATGTTTAACATCTATGAACAGCTCTCTGAAGCCGGCCTGATCGTAGTATTCCACACGGGCAAAGATCCCGGGCCATTTACCTGTGATCACGCTCTCCCTGAGGCCCTGCGGAATGTCCTCAGGAATTTCCCGAAAATGCGCATGGTTGCGGCCCACATGGGAGGGTGGAAGGTCTGGGATGAGGTACGCAAATACCTTATCGGCCTGCCCGTATATTTCGACACCTCAGCAGTCTGCGATCTGCTCTCTCCCAGGGACTTTTTCATTATCGCCCGAAAACATGGAATCGAACGAATCCTTTTTGGAACCGATTCACCGTGGTTTGACCAGGGTTATGCAAGATCATGGATAGAAAAACTTGATTTTACAGACCGGGAAAAAGAGATGATCTTTGAAAAAAATGCTCTATCACTGCTCACAACGGCGACTGCGGAGTGATAAGTGAACTTTTCTTGTTGCTGCAGTGCTTTCCATATTGCATAAGAATTTCATTGGTGTGAAAAAGTCTTCTTGCCAGCTCTCTGGCAATATTCAGAATGAGCATAGAAAAAAGATCCTTGTCGCTGTTAAAAATCTCCATCAGGCTATTGCGGCTAAGCACTAACAGCAACGCATCTTCTGTGACAAGTGCAGAGGCGCTGTGATTCAGGATCCCTATTACAGAAACTTCACCAATGCAGCCACCCGGCCCGAATTCAATAAGTTCAACAGAGTCGTTTTTAGGCCCCAGGTAGATTGATACCCGGCCTTTCAGAATAATAAATATCTCTGAGGCTGGTGTATTCTCTTCCATAATAATATCACCAGCATGATATTCAGTTACCATGCAGTTGCCTGAGATCTTTTCAATCTCTGCATCATTAAAACCGGAAAGAATTTTCACTTCTTTTAAAACCGGTTTCACAAACTCAGGTAATTCTCTTTTTTTCTGCATTTTCTCCCCCGAACATAAAGATATAAAGTTCCAGAGAGCAAGGTAATGAAATATCTTAGGGAAGGCTCATGAGAATGAATAAATTGAGATGGTACGGTCACAAGTGGTATTTTATAACATTCTCACCATTAATATAAATCCGGATTGGATAAGTATGGGACTTACTGCAGGTATAATCGGTTTGCCTAATGTTGGAAAATCAACCATCTTTAACGCTCTTTGTTCGGGGAAAGCAGCCGCAGAGAATTATCCGTTCTGCACAATAGAGCCAAACCATGGTATGGTGGCCGTTCCAGATGACCGGCTAAGTACAATAGCCTCATTTATTCAGACAGGCCGAGTGGTCCCTGCATTTCTGGAGTTAATCGACATTGCGGGGCTGGTTAAAGGTGCATCCCGGGGTGAAGGCCTCGGAAATCAGTTTCTGGGCCACATAAAGGAGGTAGACGCGATACTGCATGTTGTGCGTCTTTTTGATGATCCGGATGTGGTGCATGTTGATGGAGCAGTTAATCCTGAGAGTGATATCGGGATTATTGAAACCGAGCTCATTCTCAAAGACCTTGATATAGCCGAAAAGAGCCTGGCAAAGGCATCCAAAGTAAAAAGTCAGGAAAAAGATCAGGTACTTTTTCTGTCTGCCCTTGAATTAATTGTAAGCTGCCTTTCATCAGGAATTCCGATTCGTAAAGCTGGTCTCAGCGTTGAAATGTTCGGGTCAATCCAGGGATTGGGATTTCTCACCCAGAAGCCGGTTCTTCTTGTGGCTAACACCGGTGAAGACGGCCAGGTAAACACTGCACATATACAGAAACTCGCGGACAATCTTTCCGGAGAGAGGGCCGGATATATATCTCTGTGCGGGAAAATTGAGGCCGAGATAGCTGAGCTGCCGGAAAATGAAAGAGTTGAATACCTTTTATCTCTGGGAATAGCCGAAAGCGGACTGAATGCCCTTGCCCGTGCCGTTTATCGTCTACTGGGGCTGGAGACATTTTTTACTATTAACAAAAAGGAACTGCATGCCTGGACTGTCAAGGCAGGATCCTCTGCCTTCACTGCTGCAGGGGTCGTGCATAGTGATTTCCAGAAAGGATTTATATGTGCGGAGGTTTATTCTGTAGAGGATCTTGTAGAGCTGGGGTCTGAAGCTGCAATAAGGGCCGCTGGAAAAATCCGCTCTGAGGGCAGAGATTATACAGTCAGGGACGGGGACATAATTCTTTTCAGGGCAAACCCCTGAAACCATAATACTTTTGCAGAATCAGGATTTAATATGAAAAAACGTGAATACTATACAAGATGGTTTTTCTGGAATGTCCTTTCTAAATTATTCATCTATGCAAAACTCAAACGAGATTACAAATTCAGTCTCTCGCCCGACAGCGGCGTCTACCCCACACCACCCTTTCTGGTAGTTTCGAATCACGGGACTTTTTTTGACCCCTGGATTATCGGCAACTACAGCCGTTGGCCATTTTCCATCATGGTTAATGATGACGGATTCAGGGGAAAGGGTATTTCACAGTGGTACCTGACAAATATCGGATGTATACCCAAACGAAAAGGAGCATCCGATTACAAGGCCATGAAAGAGACTCTCGACAGGCTGAAAAACGGTTATCCGGTCTGTGTCTTCCCGGAGGGTCAGACGACCTGGGATGGTGAGACTCAGCTTCTTTACAAAGGTCTTGAAAAGATAGTACTGAAAATGAAGTGTCCGATTGTTACTGTCAGGCTCAGGGGCAATTTCCTGACAAAACCATGGTGGGCCCGCAATATTCGTAGAGGAAACATTACAATTGATATCAAGGTACACACACCGCAGGATTACCAGGATTTAACAAGTGACCAGCTGTTTGAAAAGATCAAATCATCCATCTATCAGAATGACATCAAAGATCCTCAGAACCTTCAGTACCCCTTTACAGGTACTAAGATTGCAGAGGGCCTTGAGAGATTCGTATGGATATGCATGAACTGCAGTAGTGAAGATGCGCTGAGTACAGATGGAAACACGATTCACTGCAGTTCCTGCGGCAGTTCATGGGAAATGGATGCTCATTGCAGGCTGAAAGCGAAAGGTAATGATACCCATTCACTACACGACCTTAAAGACTGGGCTGATATGCACAAATCAAAGGTCATCGAGAAAATCAGATCCGGGGCGACAGTGCTTTCCACAAGCCATAATGTGATCCTTCAGAATGAAAACAGCAATCGTACTTTTTCAAATTGTGCCACAGGAAGTGCCACGCTTACAGCCGATACCCTGACATTCAATCCACCATCGGGCCCTGTTACATGGCCAGTTTCGGAAATCGAAGATTACGTGATTCAGAAAAAAGATATCTTTGAGTTCCGGCACGGTAAAAATTACATCCGTTTTCTCTTCAGCAAGAAGAGCCCGATGAAGTGGGTGTACTATCTGAGATATCTAAAGGGATTTGAAGAGTGTGAAAGAAGAGGATACTTGTGATTGCGGCGACTTGAAGTCGCCGCTTGACTGATCGATTTTTCTCCAAGCTATTAGACAGTTACAGCCGTACACGCCTTAACAGGAACCATCCAGCCGTGCTTGTCTTCCAGTTCACCATACTGGATACCCTGGATCTGCTTGAAAAACCTGGTTAGAGTCTCTCCTGACTGGTCCTGCTTGCCATAGGTATAAACTTTTTCACCGTCAGCTATCGAGTAAACCGGAGTAATAACAGCCGCAGTTCCGCATGCGCCGACTTCTGCGAATCCAGGAAGTTCTGTCACAGGGATCTGCCGTTTTTCCACTTTCATCCCGAAATCCGATGCCAGTACCTGAAGACTGCTGTTTGTTATTGATGGCAGTATTGAAGACGATGCAGGTGTGACGTATTTATTATCTTTTGTTATGGCCAGGAAATTGGATGTTCCGAATTCATCAATATATTTATGTGTTGCTGAATCCAGGTAAAGGCAGATCGGGTACCCCTTTGCCTTCCCGTCAAAATCCCCCATCATTCCGGATGCATAATTGCCGGCAGCCTTTACGTGTCCGACCCCTCTGGGAGCGGCCCTGTCAAAATCTTTTTGTATATAGGCATTTACAGGAGCGAAACCGTGTTTATAATACGGCCCCACAGGCATGCACAGGGCAAGAAACAGGAAATCTTCAGAAGGATGCACACCGATATGGGGGCTGGAGCCGACAAGAAGTGGCCTTATGTAAAGACTAGCCCCTGTTCCATAAGGAGGGACCCATTCCATATTCTTTTTTACAAGTTCATCGACAGCCTCAAGGAACAGCTTTTCCGAAGGAGCCTGCATCATTAGCCGTTCAGCGGTGGCCTGCATCCTGCGTGCATTCTGTTCCGGCCTGAAAATCGAGACATTCCCGTTAACCTGCCTGAAGGCCTTCATTCCCTCAAAACAGGCCTGTCCGTAATGAAAGCATGTAGCGGCAAGATGTAAACGCAGTTCAGGATTGGTCTTTATCTCAATTTCACCCCATTTCCCGTTTGTATAACTGCATGAGACAAAGCAATCCGTCTGGGTATATTTAAACTCCAGATTCCGCCAATCGATATTTTTCATGATGAAATCCCTTAAAAAAGTACTTATGTTGCGCGTCGGGCCCGATTTCCGGGCGGCGCAGTATGTTACTTAACAGATGCAGAACAGAGCTCAGGAGTTCTGTCTGCTTTACCGGTTTCACTCTGAAAGCGGTCTTTCATGAGCTTGTATTTGAGGCTGTCAATCAAAGCAAGCCATGAGGCTTCTATTATGTTTGTTGAGACACCTACCGTTCCCCATCTGCTGACACCGTCAGATGATTCAATAAGAACCCTGACCTTAGATTCAGTTCCATCACGACCATCAAGGACCCTGACTTTAAAATCCTCCAGCTTGACTTCGCCAAGGGAAGGGTAGAATTTCATCAGTGCCTTCCGGAGTGCGTTGTCCAGTGCATTAACTGGTCCATCGCCCTCAGCGGCGGTATGCTCGAATACATCATTTTCCTGAATTTTTATGGTCGCCTCAGAAAGGACATCGCCATTTTCCATCTTTTCCTCAAGTACTCTGAACCCCATTACAGTAAAGGGTTCCCGGAACTGACCCAGCATCTCCCTGGCAATCAGCTCAAAAGATCCTTCAGCTGCCTCAAACTGGTATCCCTGTGATTCAAGTTCCTTGATTTTCAAGAGCAGTTTTTTAACATCGGGATCCTTTTTGTCAAGCCCCGGCCGGATTACAGCCAGCTTCTCAAGCATCGTTCCTGAACCAGCCTGGTCCGAAACTACAAAGTGACGTGTGTTACCCACGCTTTCCGGAACAGCATGTTCAAATGATGCCCTCACCTTGCGGACACCGTCAGCATGCGCGCCGGCCTTGTGGGAAAAGGCCGCATCTCCTACATAAGGGGCCCTGATATTGGGAATAGTGTTAGCGATTTCGGCAATAAAGAGCGAAACAGATGAAAGCATCTTGAGCTGATGGTCACCTACAAGCTGAAAACCTCTTTTGAGCTGGAGATTGGGAATGATCGTGCAGAGGTTTGCGTTTCCACACCTTTCTCCCATCCCGTTCATTGTACCCTGAACCTGAACAGCCCCGTTTACAACCGCAAGACAGGAATTGGCTTCTGCACATCCAGAATCATTGTGGCAGTGAATACCAAGCGGTACCGGTATTTTTGACTTTACATCTAAAAATATCGTCAGAAATTCATCGGGAAGCATTCCCCCGTTTGTGTCACAAAGCACTATGCAATCGGCTCCGCCGTCAACAGCGGCAGAAAGAGTGCTTAGCGCATACTGCGGATCTGCTTTATAGCCATCGAAAAAGTGCTCTGCATCATAGACGACCTCATCCATATTAGCCTTAAGGAACCTGACCGAATCTTCGATCATGGCAAGATTCTCTTCCCTTGTGGTCCCTATGACATGGGTAACATGCAGATCCCAGCTCTTTCCGAAAATAGTGGCGACCGGAGCCCCGGTCTCCACCAGATTCTTCAGAAACGGGTCCTCAGAGCTTTTACACCCGGGTCTTCTGGTGCTTCCGAATGCCGCTATTCTGGCTTTTATACCTGTCCTTGACACATGCCTGTAAAACTCGGTATCTACAGGGTTTGTCGGATTGGGCCAGCCGCCCTCGATATAATGCATTCCCAGCTCATCGAGTTTTCCGGCAATGCAAAGCTTGTCACTAAGAGAAAGGCTGATTCCCAGCGCCTGGTTGCCGTCTCTTAGAGTGGAATCGTAAAGAAACACCGGATGATTTTTGTTTTTCATAATCAGGCAACCATCGACGCAATCAGATCGCCAACCTGCGTCGTACTCATTCCCATTCTGCCGGCAGACATGCTCTTTATTTTCCCGGAATCAAGCGCATCGTGCACTGCCTTGTCAATAGCGGCTCCGGCTTCGCACTCTCCCAGATTATCAAGCATCATCGCAGCTGCACTGATAGCAGCCAGCGGATTGATTACGTTCTGGCCGGTATATTTCGGTGCGCTTCCGCCGATAGGCTCAAACATGGAAACGCCCTCAGGGTTTATGTTTCCGCCCGCAGCTATTCCCATCCCACCCTGTATCATCGCACCCAGATCTGTAATAATGTCTCCGAAGAGATTTTCAGTCACTATTACATCATAGAATTCAGGACTCTTGACCATCCACATCGTGCAGGCATCAACATGGTTATAATCCCTTTTAATATCGGGGTAATCCTTCTCACCAACTTCATTGTGCGTACGCACCCACAGATCACCTGCATAGGTAAGCACATTGCATTTGTGAACAAGCGTCAGAAGTTTTTTCCTGTTTCTCCTGCGGGTGTAATCATAAGCAAAGCGCATGCACCTCTCGACAACACTGCGGGAATAAACCATCACCTGAGTGGCTATTTCCTGAGAGGTCCCCACCATCGCAGCACCGCCCATTCCTGTATATATACCGCCGCTGTTTTCCCTGATAACGACAAAATCGATCTGCTCGGGCCCTTTATCCTTGAGCGGAGTATCAACATTGGGATAAAGCTTTACAGGCCGCAAATTGATGTACTGATCAAGCGCAAACCTGAGCTTCAGCAGTATTCCAAGCTCAAGAATTCCCGGTTTAACATCAGGATGTCCTATGGCTCCCAGATAGATGGCGTTGAATTTACGAAACTCTTCTATAGCGGAATCGGGCAGAGTTTCGCCTGTTCTTTTATAGCGCTCCCCACCGAAATCATATTTTGTATAGTTCAACTTTATTCCGAAACTTTTTGAAACTGCATCCAGAACTTTTATCCCTTCAGCAACAACTTCCGGCCCTGTCCCATCCCCCGGCATCAACGCAATATTATAGCTTTTCATCTTAAAAAACCCTTCTTCGAGTTGTATCGGGCAGCTCTTAGCCGCCGATCAGTGGTAATTTACGTTTGAATTTTTTCATCCGCGCGATCTTGTTTACAATATTCATATAGGCCAGTGCCGACGCCTCGACGATATCGGTGCTGGTCCCTATGCCTGTAAAGACTCCCTCCGATGCCCTGGCTACCATTGACACCCGTCCCTGCGCCTCACGCCCCTCGGTTATCCCTTCCAGGTGAAAGCTGTCAATGGAGATCTTATAACCGACAATCCTGTCGATCGCCTTTGTGGCGGCATCAACCGCCCCATCTCCGCATGCAGCCTCGCTGTAAAGTTTTCCGTCAACCAGAATCCTTGCTGTGGCGGTCGGAATAGTACCCCTTCCGCTTGACACATTCAGGAACTCGAGCACGAACCTGTCCTTGAGATCATCACTGCTTTTGGATTCCATCAGTGTCACCAGATCATCATCGTACACCGTACCCTTTTTGTCAGCAAGGTCTTTGAACTTTTTGTAAATATCTTCCATGATAAATTCAGACTCACTGTAACCCAGATCCAGAAGACGAGTTCTTACCATGTGGCTTCCCGACCGGCTCGTCAGGTTCATGCGGTTCTCTTTGAGACCGACTGACTGGGGAGTCATTATTTCGTATGTTTTCTTCGCCTTCAAGACTCCGTCCTGATGTATCCCGGAGGAATGGGAAAAAGCATTGGAACCCACTATCGCCTTGTTAGGCTGAACAGGCATGTGACACAGTTCCCTTATAAGCTTGCTTGTTCTCATTATCTCCTTTGTATCTATCGAGGTGGAAAGTCCAAAGAGATCCTTTCTCACCTTTATTGCCATCACTATTTCTTCCAGAGCCGCATTACCAGCCCTCTCCCCGATTCCATTGACAGTGCATTCCACCTGGCGGGCGCCGTGTGAAATAGCGGTAAGGGAATTTGCAGTGGCCATTCCCAGATCATTGTGACAATGAACTGAAATTACCGCTTTGTCAATATTAGGAACCCTGTTAAACAGCTCATCTATGATGCCTCCGAAATATTCCGGAGTGGTATAACCCACAGTGTCGGGGATGTTTATTGTTCCTGCCCCGCTGGCAATTGCATCCTCAACTATCCGGCACAGAAAGTCAATTCCGGTCCGTCCAGCATCCTCTGCTGAAAATTCCACATCCCCGCAATGACGTCTGGCCAGGCGGACACTGCTTTTTACAATTTCCAGAATCTCATCTTCGGACTTTCTCAGTTTCTTCTCTGCATGAATTCCGGATGTTCCAATAAATGTATGGATGCGGCCGCGCTCTGCCGGTTTAACAGCACGCGCACAGGCCAGTATGTCTTTTTCAACAGTCCTGGCGAGACCGCAGATGATCGGTCCCTTTATTTCGTGTGCAATACTGGAAACCGATTCGAAGTCCCCTGGCGATGATACCGGGAAACCCGCTTCGATAGCATCTACACCGAGTCTGGCCAGCTGTCGCGCAATTCTGAGTTTCTGATCAACTGACAGACTCGACATCAAAGCCTGCTCGCCATCGCGCAGTGTTGTATCGAAAATCAATACTTTATCTTTCATATATCCTTTTAGTCCCTGTGGGGGACCGCACCCCCCGGTAAAGGGGAGTGCGATGATTCAATTTAGTTGCCTTTACGGCCGGCGATACCCTTTGTTGCTTTGGATATCTCCTTTGCCTTCTCTTTCGGGCGCAGACTTCTTGCTGCCTTGCCCGCCAGCCACATCTCAGAGTTACCCATAGTGGATAGTTCTTTGTCCAGAAGCTCTTTGTAGTTGGGCTTTCCGCAGGCAGTAAGAACCCTTTTTGTTTCCTTGCCGGACTTTACTGACTCGTACAGCTCTTTGAAAACCGGCAGAGTGGCTTTCTTGAACTTGGGTTTCCAGTCCAGGGCGCCGCGCTGAGCGGTTGCAGAACAGTTTGAATACATCCAGTCCATTCCGTTTTCGTCAACAAGCCTGATAAGACTCTGTGTAAGCTCCTCGACAGTTTCATTAAAGGCTTCGCTGGGTGAGTGTCCGTTTTTGCGCAGCACTTCATACTGTGCTTCCATTATTCCGGCCAGTGCACCCATGAGCACACCGCGCTCACCAGTGAGATCGCTAAAGACTTCTTTCTGGAAAGTTGTCGGGAACAGATACCCTGAGCCCACACCGATTCCAAGGGCGATGCAGCGTTCCCGTGCACGGCCTGTTGAGTCCTGAAAAACAGCAAAGCTGGAGTTGATTCCTGCGCCATTAAGGAAATTTCTGCGTACTGAGGTTCCGCTTCCCTTTGGAGCAACCAGAATCACATCGACATCTTTTGGCGGAATCACCTTTGTCTGTTCTTTATAGGCAATAGAGAAGCCATGAGAGAAGTAAAGAGCTTTTCCGGTGGTCAGGTATTTTTTGATTGTCGGCCAGATCGCCATCTGTGCCGCATCTGAAACAAGCATCTGGATGATAGTTCCCTTTTTGGCAGCTTCTTCAATGTCAAACAGAGTCTTTCCCGGTACCCATCCGTCCTTCACTGCACGATCCCAGTCCTTCTTGAATTTTTTTGCCTGTCCGACGATGACATTAAAACCGTTGTCTTTGAGATTCAATCCCTGAGCAGGCCCCTGCACGCCGTAACCGATGATGGCGATAGTTTCACCTTTGAGTGTCTTTCTAGCCTGAGCAAGCGAAAACTCTTTACGTGTAACGACTTCTTCCTTTTTACCGCCGAAATCGATTATAGCCATAAAAGGGGCTCCTTCTGAAAAAAAGTGTAAAAATTAAGCTGAGCGCGGAACAGAGCCGCAATCAGCCGATTTATTTCTTTGCCTGCGCAATAGCGATTGTCCCGGACCTTACAATTTCCTTGATTCCATAAGGTTTTACCATAGTCAGGAAATCATCAAGTGACCTCTTCTCCCCTGTCATCTCAAAAGTTATAGATGACTGGGAAACGGAAGCGATCCTGGCGCCGAAGATTCCGCCAAGTTCTACAATCTCATGACGATTTGCTTTTGTCGAGTCTACATTGACAAGAAGCATCTCACGTTCGACAATGGGTTCTTCACCGAAATCAATCACCTTTATCACATCTACCAAACGGTTGAGCTGCTTTACAATCTGCTCCAGCACATTTTCTTCG
The DNA here is from genome assembly GCA_012515615.1 of Fibrobacter sp. Classification (GTDB taxonomy): domain Bacteria; phylum Fibrobacterota; class Chitinivibrionia; order Chitinivibrionales; family Chitinispirillaceae; genus JAAYIG01. The sequence continues at coordinate 31,551 of JAAYYB010000111.1, read as the reverse complement.
CCATCAACTATGATGGTCATTCTTGACACCGTCGGATCGTCAGTCTCGGCAACAGTAAGACTTGAGATGTTGTATCCTCTGCTTGAAAAAAGGCCGGCTATCCGGGAAAGGGCGCCGCTGTGGTTCTCAACCAGAGCCGCAATTGTATGTGCACTCATTTATCCCTCCAGAATCTCATTAATCGGTTTGCCTGCAGGAACCATCGGGAAAACATTCTCCTCCGATGAAACCATGAATTCCATAATCGCAGGCCCGTCCACTGCAAGACCGTCTTTTAACACCTGGCTTACCTGGTCCGGTTTATCGGCCCTGAATGCCGCAACACCGTAACTCTGTGCCAGCGCAACAAAATCCGGCACATACTTTCTTTTACATTTCTGAGTGCCTACACAATCACCACATAAAACACCACCGCGCAGACATGTCGAACTGTACCGTTTGTTATGGAAAAGGTCCTGCCACTGGCGCACCATTCCCAGGTATGTGTTGTTAAGGATGACAACCTTCACCGGGATATTGTTAATTGCCAGAGTAGCAAGTTCCTGTATATTCATCTGTATAGATCCATCCCCGGCGATATCGATTACCGGCAATCCCGGATTTGTTAGGGCAGCTCCCATTGCAGCCGGCATTCCAAATCCCATAGTGCCAAGTCCTCCGGAAGTAATGAGTGTCCGGGGCTTGTTGAACCTGTAATACTGTGCGGTCCACATCTGATGCTGACCGACTTCGGTACAGATTACAGCACCGTCGGCAGTCTCTTTCTGAAGCTGCTCAATTACAAATTGAGGCTTTATTTCCGTTTCTGACGGGATATAGTTGAAAAGCCTGCTTCCTTTATGTCTGTTGACAGTTTCATTCCATTCATCAGGCTGCCTTGGTTTGACAATTTTATTGAGCTCTGAAAGGATGTTTTTGGCATCACCCACCACCGGAATATCAACCCTTATTATCTTCGATATGGCCGCCGGATCAACATCCATATGTATGAATGATGCATTCGGAGCAAACTTGGCAACAAATCCAGTCACCCTGTCGTCAAACCGTGCACCAACCGAGATGATAAGATCGCTTTCCTGAAGAACAAAATTAGCTGTTTTAGACCCATGCATCCCGGGCATTCCAATAAAGAGCGGATGATCTCCCGGGAAACCGCCAAGACCCATGAGTGTTGTAGTCACAGGGATATTGGTTTTCTCAGCAAGCTCAAGCAGTTGCTGATGCGCCCCTGACAAAATGATTCCGCCACCGGCATAAATTACCGGTTTACGAGCCGCTGCAATTGCCTCAACGGCACGCTTGATCTGACGGGGATGCCCGACCAGATTGGGTTTATAACTGCGGATCGAAACACTTTCGGGGTATTTGTAGTCTTCAAGCACAGCCCTGGAAATGTCGGCAGGAATATCCACAAGCACCGGACCCGGCCTTCCTGTAGAAGCGATATGAAACGCCTGTTTCATTATAACTGGCAGTTCCTCTACCGATTTGACAAGAAAGTTATGCTTTGTTATGGGTCTTGTGATACCGACAATATCCGCTTCCTGAAACGCATCGGTTCCAAGCAGTCCGGAAGCGACCTGTCCGGTAATCGCCACCATGGGAATAGAGTCAAGATATGCAGTCGCGACACCAGTAACGATGTTTGTTGCGCCCGGTCCTGAAGTTGCAAGACAGACGCCAACCTTGCCACTTGCTCTTGCATAACCGTCGGCAGCATGCGCGGCCGCCTGTTCATGCCTGGTAAGAATAAATTTGAGTTCTTTTGTATCGTAGAGAACGTCAAAAATCGGGATTACAACGCCGCCCGGATATCCGAAAACGACCTCCACACCTTCCCTGATCAGGGCATCAACAACAATTTGCGCACCTGTCTTCTTCAAAGCAGCCTCCACAGTTTCATTGACAGACGATCCGGGGCAGACCAAAGCACTGTAAAATACGACCTTTTCCCCGAATAATCAAGAAGTTATCCTTTTGGCCAAATAAAAAGGCCCGTTTCCCTCAGGGGAAACGGGCCTTTTTTTTATCATTTTCAAGCGTATGCTCTAAATGCCCGTTTCCCCTTTACCGGGAATAATAACGACGACGCCTACGACTAATAGGACAGCATTTAGAGACTCAGTGAAAATCCGGTTTGTCACACACATAAGAATAATTTAACTAAAAAACAGCGATAAACGCAAGATATTTTTAAGAGTTATTTCTTTGAAAGGCAATCTTCACGCCAATAACAGCCTGACTGATCACAATCATCTTGTGCCGACTTGAAACAGGGGAAATTCCCTTCTGCTTTCTGAATTGACTGTATCAGCTCATCCTTCTTCATTTTTGTTCCACTGATACCCAATTCCTTTGCTCTCTTACGTATTTCAGTAAGCTGTACCATAATTTCTCCTTTTCCTGAAGTTTTGTTTTTCGGAAGAGAAATGAAATACTTTAGAGTATTATACATTTTTTTACCTCTTTCCTGCAACTATCTTTCCATTCTTGACATATATATCAGGATTGCCTCTCTGATGACAATAAGTTAGATTACATTATAATTACAGTATTGCTCTCAGGGTTTAACTTGTGCAATCAGTTGCCTGCTTTCCCGGGCAAAGGGGGATTTATGCGTTTAATACATCCTGGAATTCTCGCAGCACTCCTGGCTTGCGCACTCTCCATTCAGGCCAAAACTATTACGGTACCCAAAGATGCGCCCGGAATACAGGCCGGTCTTGACAAGGCAGAGCCTTCCGATACGGTGCTGGTTCTGAACGGATTTTACAGTGAATCAATAGTGCTCAAAGACCGGGTAGTCCTTATGGGAGAGTCTGTCAGTGGAACCGTTATCCATGGAAACGGCAGGGAACCGGTTGTAACGGGAGCCGACCAGGCTGTTATCAGTAAATTTACAATAGAAAACGGCTCCATAGGAATCCGATGCGAGAACAACTCTACTGTAATCGAAAACTGTCTGATCAGATCAAACAAGGGAAGCGGCATTCAGTGTCTGATCTCTCTTCCTGCGATACGCAACTGCGTTATAGTCAGAAACGGCTGGACCGGTCTTTTCCTGGAATCCTCCAGAAGCATCAAAACAGCAGTCGAACACTGCATCTTTGCCGAAAACGGCTACTGCGGAATAAATCTGTCGGGCAGAAGCGAGGTCCTGATCAGCCATAATGTCTTTTTTAAAAACAAGGAATACGGCATTTGGGCTGGAGAGGAATCGCGCAAATCACGTATCATCTACAACAGCTTCTTCGGAAACCGTCTGCCAAATAATTTCTTCGCCAATGTTGATAATTCCAACATTAACGCAGATCCGGGTTTCACCATCTCAAACAACAATCTCTATGATTACGGACAGACCGATGGCCTCAAGGGCAAAGGCAAGGACGGCATCTCAATCGGACTTATCAGTGAAGCTGACCTGATGATCAGCAATAATGATTCAGACCGTGACGGAGTAAAGACTGATAAAGACGCCTGCCCCGATGCATCTGAGGATATCGATGGTTTTGAGGATGAGGACGGATGTCCGGATTTTGACAATGACAAAGATGGCTTTTACGATACACAGGATAAATGCCCGGACCAGGCAGAAGATTATGACGGTTTCAGGGATGAAGACGGATGTCTTGATGATGATAATGACAAGGACGGGGTTTTAGATCAGAGTGACATCTGCCCTCAGAATAAGGAAGTTGTAAACGGGTATAAAGATGATGACGGCTGCCCCGATGAGGTCCCGGCAGATCATAAATAAGCAGGCTTGAGCGCTTCCATGCAAAAAAAATGGCCACAACCAGTATTCCGGGAGTGGCCAAAATCTAGTAATATCAATTGATTCTATTTCTTTGCTGACATATCTATTACCTGAGGGTCTTTTGCCCCCTTCAGAAAGCTCACTCTGCACTTCTTTCCGCCCTTTACAGTCACCTCGTAGTCTCCATAAAAACCCCTGAAAGCGGCGGCTCCCTGGGAATCTGTTTTGATACTCTTTTCTGTTGTCCAAACTTTGTGGATAAGGTTATAAACACTGTCAGCAGCAACTTTAGGCTTCAGATCGGAATCGTAAAGACCGGCTCCCGGTCTCCAGTGACGCGCATCCCAGAATCCCCAGAAAAGGAACCCCTCAATTGCCGGATGAGAGAAAGCGGTACGAAGCATTTTCGCGTATTCTGAAGCCTGTACAGAATCGGAAAGGCTCATCCCCCTTATATCCATATCAAATTCAGTCACCTTAATGGGAAGCCCCAGCTGGCCCATATAGGAAAGCTTTGCCGCGATGTCAATCGGGTCTATCAGGCTTGCAAAATGTCCCTGAACACCGATCCCATGGACCGGAACACCCCTCTTAAGCATCCCCTCCACCATATCCCTGTACCCTTTGGCATCTGTTCCGGATATAATGGAGTATTCGTTGATGTAAAGTTTTGCATCCGGATCAGCCTTATGGGCCCAGATAAATGCAGAATCGAGCATATCGGTTCCCAGACGGCTGAACAGTGCCGGTTCATGCATAGGCTCATTCCAGACATCATACTCTGTGATCTTCCCTTTATAAAGCGTGAGGTCGCGGGTGATCCTCTTTTTCATTGACTCCTTGAGAAACTGGTCATCTTTTACCCGTGCCCAGTGTCTGTCAAAGCCGTAATTCTCGGTTCCCCAGATAAGAGCATGGCCCCGAATCGGGATATTATTTTTACTTCCCCACTGAAGATACCTGTCCAGGTCGTCAGTAAGCGGTTTCCCTTCCTGACGTTCATATTCTTCCCACTTGAAGGCGTTTTCAAACACTCCGCTGTTAAAATGTTTCAGTGCCAGTTTGCGGTATTCATTCTCAAGGGCTCCGTCCTGAAAGTTAAGACATGTGCCCCAATTGAATTCGTGATTGATAAGCTTTACAGATACTTCACCGCTGTAAGGTTTTCCTTTTTTGTCGACCACTTTCAGGGAGAAATCACCTTTTCTTATCTCCTCTATGCGCTCATCTGATTTGGCATACCAGTCCGCGGGAATTTCCGGCAGAACCATTTTTCCTTCCTGAACCCAGCTCACATCATCGATATAGTAGTCTCCGGTTTTTGATGCGCACTGGAAAGTCATCTGGATATCTGTTGTTGTCAGTGGAGCGGTGAAAAGAAATTCGTGCTTCTTCCATTCCGGAGTGACACTCACTTTTTTTGCGCCATAGAAGGTCCAGGGCGGAGATCCTTTAACAAAAGCTACTTCCAGCATCCCGGCATCATTTTCACCTCTGGTCCACCAGGAAAGCCTGTAGATGTTGTTTTTTTCGATTGTGAAAACTCTCATCTGAAGCTGCACATGCCAGTTTTCCACGGCCTTTTTGTGTATGGAAATCCTGGCGCACTTTGAACCTGAATGCGGCTTTTCACCTGAGATTTCAAAACTCCCCAGATCAGGAGTCATCGGCCAGAAACCCCAGCGGTCGATGCCGTTTTCAAAGGAACCATCCCCGAAAGCCATGAAAGGTACGGCTACGGGGACACTCGAAGGCGACCTGTTCTGGGCACCTGATGAGAATACAGCACATGCAAGCAGCAGTAAAGCTTTGCTCCTGATCATTGGAAGATCCTCTCATTGCTGGTTTTTATGAGCTGAAAATTAATGAAGCGGAAGTCCAGCTCTTAAAACATCGTCCGCTTCTTCTTTTTTGCATCCGGTTTCTTTTTATCTTTTGATGTGCCGAAGAGCTTCATCATATTACCGCTGTTTTTTGCTGATGCGCCGTGTATGTCACACGTGTCAAGCTCGCTGTCTCTGAGAAAACACTCAACAACACCCTTGGGGCAGCTCTTGTTGGCGATAAAGTGGGATTCACTGCATATAGTTTCGGTCTTGATCCCTTCGGGCATATCAAAGTCCTTTACCGGGAGCTTTTTATGAAGGGCAAGCATTGTTTTCACCCAAACGGGTATTGCAGCGGTAGAACCGGTAACTCCTGAGCCCAGGGACCTGCGCTCGTCAACTCCAGTCCAGACACCGCATGAAATCTGGGGCGTATATCCTACAAACCAGGCGTCCGAATAATCATTTGTGGTACCGGTTTTCCCGGCTGCCGGGCGTGTAAAACCGAGTCCCGGGATTGTGGCCCCGGTGCCGCAGCATACCACAGATTTCATCAGCGAAGCCATAAGGTAGGCAGTCTGTGGAGAGAGCACCTCTTTTTCCGCCGGTGTGTGTGACTCAAGAACCCGTCCGGTTTTATCAACAATTTTTTCGATGAAATATGGTTTGGCATGGATGCCGCCGTTTGCATAGATAGCGTATGCTGAAGTGATCTCCATGGGTGTCGCCTGGCAGGCTCCTATCGCAAGTGCCGGCACCGGATTCATCTCGTGTTTCAGGCCCATTCTTCTTGCATAATCGATCACAACGTTTGCGCCCACTTTATTGAGCACCTGTATGGCCACGAGGTTAACCGATTTTGCAAGAGCACTCCGGATTGTCATCGGGCCGTTAAAGACTTTGTCATAATTTTCAGGGCGCCATTCACCATCGGATGTCATTAAAGTAATCGGCTGATCGAGAACCACAGATGCCGGAGTGAACCCGTTTTCCAATGCTGCAGTATAGACAAAGGGTTTGAAAGATGAGCCGGGCTGGCGCCGGGCGTGCATAGCGCGGTTGAATTTGCTTTCCTGAAAATTGCGTCCTCCGATAAGCACTCTGATTGCGCCGGTCTGAACATCCAGAGCTACAACAGATATCTGAGCCTTACGCAGGGCCATGGAGTCGGGCAGCTTTGAATATTCCTCTTCGTGCAGGGCATAAATTGAGTCAAATGAGGCCAGAAATTTTTCTCGCTTGATATTGAGTTTTCTGTCTGCCTTTGTGCTATCAAGAAAGATGCGGTTAAGCCGGCGCTGAAGACTTGCGACCTGAATTGCTGATTGCTGCTCTGAAGAATCCTGAGCGATCGGATCCAGTGTAGTATGAATAGTAAGTCCGCCATTATAGAGCATCTCATCGCCATATTTGTCCGCTACATATCTCCTTACCATCTCTACAAAATAGAGCCCTTTTCCCGGAGCGGGCCTTGTGATTTCACACTCGATCGGCAGAGCCACGGCAGCAGCTGCGGTTTTTTTGTCAATAAACCGCATCTTCTCCATTGCTTTAAGCACTATATTGCGGCGCTGTGTAATTCTTGGGATATTGGCACTCTTATCTGGCCTGTAACGTTCCGGAAGCTGGATCAGTCCGGCAAGAAGGGCGCATTCCTGAAGAGAGAGTTCAGAACAATGTTTGCTGAAATAGTACTCGCTTGCGGCCTCTACTCCATAGACACCGGCACCGAGATATACCTGATTGAGGTAAAGTTCCAGAATTTCTTTTTTTGTATAGCAGGATTCCAGATGGATGGCGGTAAGCACTTCTCTGAGTTTACGCGTGATTGATTTGTGGGCAGTAAGGTAGACATTTCTGGCAAGCTGCTGAGTGATAGTGGAAAATCCCTGAGCATACGATCCCCGTGACATGTTTACTATAACGGCTCCGAAAATTCTGCGTACATCTATTCCCCAGTGGCTGTAAAAGCGTCTGTCCTCAATTGCGACAACCGCGTTCTGAAGGTCCTGAGGGATCTTCTCAACAGGGACCCAGTATCTTTTTTCGATGCTGAATTCATGTATCAGAGACTTATCATTGCCCAGGACCTTTGATACCAGTCTCTGTTCAATATTTTGCATCTGATTGAGCGTTGGAAGGGTCTGATAGAGTCTATATAGGAAAAGGGATCCGGTTGCGGCTGCAACGGAGAAGAAAAAAATGACTAACGCGAGAAAAAAGAGTGTGATTTTTCCGATAAATTTTCCCGGGCCACTTTTTTTGGGACGATCAGAGGTAAATAATACAGGATCCATGTCCGTAAAAATATAGCCCGAAGCAGAGCAAGTCAAACATATAATCTTTTCTAAGAATTGATTAATAAAATGATTCAGTTGTATATTGGCTATCTTACCATTATCTAAAAACAAAGATCTTTTAAGAGGAATACATGAAGAAAAAGGCACTCATTACGGGAATAACAGGCCAGGACGGATCCTATCTTGCAGAACTGCTGCTGGAAAAGGGATATGAAGTACATGGGATGATACGCCGTGCCAGCTATTTTAACCGTAGCAGGATCGATCATCTTTACAAAGATCCCCATGGTAAAAGTGCCAGTCTTTTTCTGCATTACGGAGATATGTCAGACAGCAGCAACATGAACCGAATGTTAGAGAGGGTTCAACCCGATGAAATTTACAACCTTGCTGCCCAGTCCCATGTAAGAGTCTCTTTTGAAGTTCCTGAGTATACTGCAGATGTGGATGCGACAGGTACACTGAGACTTCTGGATGCAATAAAAGAAACCGGACTGGAGAGCCGGTTTTATCAGGCGTCAACATCTGAGCTTTACGGCAAGGTACAGGAGGTACCCCAGAATGAAAAAACTCCCTTTTATCCCCGCTCTCCTTATGCGGTGGCGAAGCTTTATGCCTACTGGATTGTTGTGAACTACAGGGAAGCTTATAACCTTCATGCCTCAAACGGGATTCTCTTCAACCATGAATCTCCGCGCAGGGGCGAGAACTTTGTAACACGCAAGATCACTATCGGCGCCGCGGCCATAAAGTCAGGAAAAAAGGACTGCCTCTACATGGGTAATCTCGATTCCAGACGGGACTGGGGCTATGCGCCTGATTATGTTAAAGCCATGTGGTTGATGCTTCAACAGAATGCACCTGATGACTTTGTTATCGCTACGGGCCAGATGCACTCGGTTAGAGAATTCATCGAGAAAGCATTTGGGTTACTTGGTATGACTATTGAATGGAAAGGGAAGGGTGTAGAAGAGACCGGTATTGATACCGGAACCGGGAAAGTTGTAGTGAGAATCGACCCTAAGTATTACCGTCCTACAGAGGTCGAGCAACTTCAGGGTGATCCCGGTAAGGCACAGAAAATTCTGGGATGGAGACCGGAAGTCAATTTTGATCAGCTGGTGGAAATAATGGTCAAGGCTGATTATGACTCTTTAGTTAATTGCTGTTGCGGAGGATAGCACCACGATGTTTATAAGCAGATCGATCTTTCTGCACCGAACCGCATTGTCGGCTCTGGCATCTCTTATTCTTTTCAGCTTCACGATGTCCGCATCGGCCGAAGAGGAAATTAAATGGCAGGATGCCTCAAAAGAGGTCGACAATTTTCTTTTCAAACCTGATTATATCGACTCTGTAAGAAATCTGAACAATGTTTCGGGTACTCATAAGTCTTTGAGGTATCTCGAGAAGAGGATTCCCTGCGAGGCGGAGACATTAGTCTATGATGTAGCGTGGGGTCCTTTTAAAGCAGGATATGTTGTTCTTACAGTGGAGCCCGATGTAAAAAATCGCATCATCCGGCTGGGCGGCAAGGCTCTATCCAACAACTTTGTAGGTGCCTTCTATCGCATGCGTGACTATGTAATGTCTACAATTGATGCAGACGGCATTTACCCTTTGTTCTTTGAGCAGCACCTCAGGGAGGGGAAAAAATACAAAGCTGACGGTTACATTCTTTACGATCATGAAACCGGGAAAACTTATGTTCAGGAGAAGAAATTCCGCAGTCTTGAAACACCGCAGTTCATCCATGATTACATATCAATTCTTTACTATATCAGAACAATGCAGATAGCCCCCGGAGATACATTTTCCCTTAACCTGTTCATACACTCAAAAGTCCATCCCATATTTTTTAAATGCAAAGAGAGGATGGAGATTAAGGTTGATGCAGGGACTTTCAAGTGCATTCTTCTGGAACCTAAACTTGCCGGCGAGGGAAGGGCTTTCAATAAAAAAGACAAACTGGAAGTCTGGATGACTGATGACGAGTACAAGATTCCGGTCCTGATAAAATCAAAAATCAAATTCGGAACCATAAATGCAAAACTGATCTGGAAAAGCGGCAGAAATTCTGCAGCTTTACCTCCCGGATAATCCCAGATGGTGGAATTTCTTCTTTCATTAGACCGGTATTTATTTCTTTTTCTGAACACTCAGTTTTCCAACCCGATTCTTGATTTCTTCTTTGTAACTATCACCGAGGCCCGGTTCTGGATAATACCGGCATTTCTGGGAGCCGCTTTTTTTATCGGTTTCCAGAAAAAAAAGGCTCTTATTGTAATAGGGCTGGCGCTAATTACAGTTGCCCTTACCGACCCTATTTCCGCCAGAATTATTAAACCTCTTGCAGGAAGACTTCGTCCCTGCCATCCAGATGTATTGCTTGAGGGCGGCAACTTTCTTCTGGGGCTGAAGAAATCTTTCTCTTTTCCCTCAAGTCACAGCATGAACATCTTTGCTCAGGCAACACTCCTCTCCCTCTTTTATCCCCGGAAGTCAATCTGGTTTTTCATTTTTGCATCAATAATTGGCTTTTCAAGAATCTATGTGGGTGTGCACTATCCCGGTGATGTGATCTTTGGAGCCCTGTTTGGAATTATTATTGCATGTGGAGTTTTTTACAGCTTTCGCTTTGTCCTTTTATTAAAAGGGCGGAGACGATCCGGATTACCAGAAGAAAACAGTTTACCGGAGAAGTAAAAAATGCCTGATCAGGAACAAAAGCCTCATTTTACAAGTGATAATTGTGCAGGGATCTGTCCGGAGGCGCTCAATACGATGGTCCAGGTCAACCATGGATAAAAATTACCCAAGGCCACATCTGCTGAGCATCACGCAGTCAACCGAAGCCGGTAAAGTGTTTACACCTGAAGAGCTGTTGTCCATAAAGAGCGGGTTTATGTGTCCATGGGAAACAAGGCATGATGAAGTAGAAATGCTTCTTCATTGTATCAGGCAGATAATTTCCTGCTGATCACTTGACCCCTATACTCTCGAGCACCTCGTTAAGGTTTCCCATCGAGACAGGCTTTTCAAAATATAAATCCGCACCCAGACCCATTGCTTTCTCAAATGTTCCACTGCTGCCGTAAGCGGTTATCAGTGCGATCCTGGTTTCCTTAGATTTGTTTCTAATGTAGGAGATGATCTCAAAGCCCTCCTGCCCGAGTGTACCTGAGAGCCTGAGGTCTGCAATGACTGCATCGTAGTAGATAGAATCTATTTTTGCTTTCGCATCTTCGATGCATTCGCAGGTATCAACTTCCACATTCGGACGCTTCAGCAATTTACGGAAAGCAAGAAGGATTGCCTCTTCATCATCCACAACTAATATACGCTTGTTGTACATGGGCTCCCCACATGATACATTAACCAATTTATCTAATTACCTTTAGTATATAGTTGTGTGGGCTTTCAGATTACATTTTTTTTTAAAAAATATATCTGAGCTATTATTCTTTTGGAGTATAGCACAAGCCGGTGTCAGGATGATGTGAGGGTGTTCTAATATATAATCTGCTGATTCTTGAGTGGAATGATTACGGCATTTTTTTTGCAGGCCATAGTTTTTTATGAGAAGAATTCTTCTGGCCGATGATGAAGAGATTATACTGCTGGCCTACAAAAAAATACTGGGCAGCTCTGAAGTCCAGATAGATACCAGCCAGAGTGTCTCTGAAGCGGCTTACCTTGTAAATGAAAATTTTTACGATGCGGTCATTGTGGACTTACGCCTCTCCGGTACGGCGGAGATGGATGGTTTGATGATTATCGAAGGTGTAAGACGCATCTCGCCTCAAACCAAAGTAATTGTACTTACAGCCTATGGTGATAAAAGGATACGGGACATTGTAATCAACGCCGGAGCGTGCTGTTTTCTGGAAAAGCCGATCTCAGCCTTTCTGGTCAAAGATCTCCTTAGAGGCATGGGCGTTTATTCCGCCGAAATCACAAGTTGAAAGTCACAACCTCTTAACATCTCGGACATCTTGGGCCAATCAACCTCTTAACGCTGAACCCTGAACGTTGAACCTTCATTTCTCTGAATCTTCTTGAGAAACTCAAAGGCACATTGTAGTTTGAAACCTCAATAATATTCCAGTAACAATCCCGTATTTCTTCAATGCCTCTCACCACCTTAATAAAAAGATCAGACTATTCCGGTTCTCACCAGCCCCGAAACACTACCTTTGCAGGTTCTGTTTCAGCTGAGCTTAACATCCGGAGTAATCTATAGAAAGGGAGATATGGCTATCGCAGCACTTTTAGCTGGACTGGTTCTTGTTTATCTGGGCGCTGAGGGTCTGGTGCGCGGAAGCTCCTCACTGGCTCTGAGATCTGGTATGACACCACTCATGGTTGGATTGACAATCGTTGCCTTCGGTACCAGCTCGCCTGAGCTGGTGGTCAGCATAAAAGCAGCCATGAGCAACCACGGAGATATTGCAGTGGGGAATGTTGTAGGATCAAACATCTTCAACATTGCGGTGATACTTGGATTCGCCGCACTGATAAGGCCCCTCAAGGTTCAGTACCAGGTGCTAAAAACAGACGCTCCAATAATGATCGGGGTCTCTTTACTGCTGCTGTGGTTTCTGAAAGACGCTTCTATTTCAAGACTTGAAGCGACGATTCTCTTTTCGGGAATCGTTTCCTATACAATCCTCACAATTTTCCTTTCAGGCAAGCAGAACCAAGAAAGCAGTGATTCCAAGCCAGCAGGGAAAAGCATACTTCTTGACATTCTGCTCTTTGTCTGTGGTTTAGGTATGCTTATTGTAGGATCAAATTTAATGGTTGATGGATCGGTTCAGCTAGCCAGACATATAGGAGTGAGTGAGGCGGTAATCGGTCTGACTATCGTTGCAGCAGGAACCAGTCTTCCTGAACTGGCTACATCGGTGGTTGCCGGGATTCGGGGAGAAGATGACATAGCAATAGGAAACATAATAGGTTCCAATATCTTTAACATCTTATGTATTCTGGGTATTTCCCCATTTTTCGGAAACATGAGGGCAGAACATATACGTAGTCTGGATTTGGGGTTTATGGTTGGCACTGCGGTGCTTCTTTTGCCTCTGATGTGGTCAAAACTCCGGGTTAGTCGCATGGAAGGTTTACTTTTAGTTGCGGTATACTGCAGCTATCTTTTCCTGATATGGCCAAAGTAGGGCCAACCGAAGCGCCGGGGAAAAATTAAAAATTGTTGGGGTAATCATGGCACTTTTTAAAAAACTGCATAGAAAAGTCTTCACTTACTTTCTTCAGGGTTTAATGGCATTGCTGCCCCTGATTGTCTCAGGATATCTTCTTGTGTTTTTATTTAAGCTGGTTGAGGACCTGCTGCAGAATGTGCTGATCTTTTTACCTCGTGCTTACCGTGATATTCCACTTGTAGTAATAACTTCAGAAGTGATAGCCGCTCTGATTCTTTTTTCATTAATGGTCTTTATCGGGTTTATAGTGAAATCGATAATCGGCAAAGCTTTTCTTCAGGGCCTCGATTCCCTTTTCATCGCTATCCCCGGTCTTAACACCATCTACAACGCAGTGCGTCAGGTAATTGATTTGTTCCTGGTAAAAAAAGACAGTTTTTTTACCAAGCCTTGTCTTGTTGAGTATCCATCGCCTGGAATCTGGGCTGTGGCATTCAATACAGGTGAGATGTCTGATAATCATCCATCCGGAAATTCGGGACAGAAATTCTACACCGTTTTCATCCCCACAACTCCAAACCCCACCAGCGGGTTTTTAGCAGTCCTTCCTCAGGAGAAGATTCACCCGCTGAATATCAGTGTTGAGGAGGCAGTAAAGATGATTCTGACCGGGGGGATGATTAAGCAGGCGGAAAAGAAGAAGAATAGAGCCCCGGTCACTGCCGCTGTTAAAGAGGTTCGGACATAACAGATCAATACTTCACCCCAGGATGAAATAAGAACTTTAGTTTATTAGTCGCGAATTCATCATCCGGCATGCAGAAATGCCTGCCGCCAATCTTCCTTATCACCAGTTATAATCCAGATCAGAGTATTAATAATTTCACTTCACAACACGGGTGAACAAAAAAAGTTGTCACACCATCGACGTCATTTTAAAATGTAGTCTGCAGGCCTTTGGGCAAGTGGTATTCAGCAACTGGTCAATGACGGGGATCCTGTGGAAATTGAGAAAAAAAAGCGGCTACTCGGAGAATTGGGTGAACCGGCAAAGATCGCTCGGGAAAGAGAAAACCAGAAGGAAATAATCAAGCTGAAGAATAAATTTCAGGGATGGGAAAGCGCTGTGATGAATCTGCGGAAAACACTATGACAAGTATCGTCGCCTTTTCCCTGACGTTTCTTCTCTGTTCATTTCCTCAGGCTCTCATGCATGATCCGCATCCGCTTCTGGCAGAGAGGTTTATAAAAGGAGGCGGATGGATCGAAATTTTCTTTTTGTCACTCTATTCGGCATGGCTTGTTGAGAAAATAATCAAAAGTGTTGAACCTGGTAAGATCCGGGGTGTGACATGGACTGCTTTTTCTGTTGTTTTTTTCCTTCAGGCAGCTCTCGGAATTTCCGGCTTTGAAAAGTTTCTTATGACCGGGTCTCTTCACTTGCCGGTACCTGCATTGATAGTGGCCGGTCCGCTGTTTCGGGGCGAGGGTTATTTCATGCCCCTTCTCCTTTTGTCAACACTTGTCTTTGTGGGGCCGGCATGGTGCTCCTGGCTTTGTTACATAGGAAGCTGGGACTTACTGACATCAAGAAGCAGAAGAAAACCCGTTGAGCTCCCGCGGTACTATAACCATATAAGGATTTCTCTGTTGGCAGCGCTGGTTATTGTGACACTGTTTTTAAGATTCAGTGGATTCAGTACCTCTATTGCCGTATTTGGTGGCGCAGCTTTTGGATTGGGCGGTGTTGTGGTAATGATACTCTTTTCCAGGAAAAAGGGGGTTATGGTACACTGTACAACCTATTGCCCAATAGGCCTTATCACCAGCCTGGTCGGGAAAATCAACCCTTTCAGAATACGAATCGGAAAGGGCTGCATTGATTGTTTATCCTGTATACGGGCATGCAGGTATGGAGCTTTAACAAGTAACAGTATCAGACAGCGCAGACCAGGATTGACCTGCACACTCTGTGGTGATTGTGTAGCCGCTTGCAAGGAATCTCAGATTGGCTTTTATTTCCCCGGAATCTCATCAGTCGCAGCCCGAAAAGCTTTTCTGACGCTGGTTGTGGTTTTTCATGCAGTGTTTCTTGGGATGGCGAGACTTTGAGGACAGGGGATTGATCAAGAATAAGAATCTTATGGAAGAGGCTGCCACAATACAAGTAATAATCAAGAATAAAGATCTTTTGGAAGAGGGCGCCCTCTCTTTCGCTTTCTGTCTATCTGTAACTGTAACTGTCATCTGTCATCTGGAAGAGGGGGCACCCTCTTCTAAAAATCTATACCCTCAATTACCATTTGCATAGTGAGCAGCACCTTCAATGGTGTACTTCATAAAAAAACGCAAAGTGTTTTTTTACTTTGCGTTCTTCCTTTTGTGTAACTCTGCGACCTCTGCGTTTATTTCCCTTCCAGACCTTCGTACCACCACCAGAAGCCCTTTGTCGTGTACCACGATTAATTTAAGACACGGTTGGGGGCGACCGTGGCACACAGAGCCCTTTTACAAAAATTGTTGCCTTAAAAAAACCGGACTTCCTTATAAATATTTTCATACATTCCTGTCATAACTTCTCCTCACAAATCGAATTTGTTTAAGGGGTTTCTTTCAAGAAGTCTATTAATGGTGAGAAAGTTAAGGGGATATTTAATGGAAAAAGATTTTCTGGAACTTACAGCTCAGTTTTTTGGTGTACAGCGCAAGGATATAAGCAGGGCCACAAAAATCGATTCACTTGAGCGTAATTTTCATGACCGGATTAATTTCAGTTTTGAGATTGAGAAAAGGTATCAGATAGAGTTTGAGGATCAGGATCTGCAAAAGGCTCACTCGGTGAAAGATTACCTGGAAATCGTTAAGAAGAAAGTGCAGAGAAGATCTGAGGGCTATAAAGAGGCAGCCTGATCTGGCCCTCTTCTTGCTTTTAATAAAGTAAGATTCCTAAACTTCCAGAGGAGGAATTATGTATCTGGAGTGGATAAAATATTTCCTGATAACAGCTGTTTTGCTTCCCGCTACGATTCTGGGGCAGGTCGCTCAGCAGGAGCCGGTTCAAGATATTGATGGTGCGGGGGCAGCATCGGGATGGTGGTGGTTCTGGGTTATACTGTTACTGGCAATAGTGGCGGTGGCAATCTGGTGGGCATCTAAAGCAGGAACTACCACTCCGCCGACCCGGCCCCGTGGAGGCCCGACCACAACCAGAACCTGATTTTCAGAGTCTCTCAAGAAACCGGAAGCAGCTCTTAACTGCTTTCCGGTTCATTATGCATATCCAAATAGTAAGGTTTGACTCCCAGATCCTGAAACAGGGCTTCAAGAACCACATAGATTCAGCTGCCGTTGTACAATACAAAGGTAAGTGTTACCCTCAAACAGTTTTCCAGCAGATATCAGCAAAGATAATTCTGGCTCTATCATTTTACTATTGGGAAATGCGGACGTTTTCATGGTAACCGTTTTTTGGTACTGATTTATTTCTTATATTGTAAAAAACTATTTTCTAACTATAATTATAGTGTTGATAAGTTATTTCCTGAATCAGTAAATAATTGCTTCTACTCTAGAAATTTGTACAAAACGGCAAATTGAGTGTTGAAGGAGACAAAATGAAAACCATGGTTTTATTTCTTCTGATTTTTTTCAGTTTTGTTTCTGCCTCTGAGCAGAATAAAAAACTAAAAGTCGCTATTCTGAACCTTAAGAATACAAACGGCGTCTCTGAAGGTGAGTCAGGATTGATTTCTGACAGACTCCGTAATGAATTCTTTTCTACAGGCATGGTCGATGTCATGGAACGGGATCAGATGCAGGAGGTACTTAAAGAGCAAGGGTTTCAGCATTCCGGAACCTGTACAGATGAAGGGTGCATGGTTGAGATCGGACGTATGCTGGGTGTTCAGATGCTTGTTACGGGCTCTATCGGCAAATTGGGATCAATGTTTATGGTAAATGTAAGAAGTGTAAATATTGAGACCGGCAAATTCGAAAAAGTCATTTCTGAGGATGTAAAGGGAGACATAGAGAATGTAGTGGAAATAATTCCCGTCATTGCACGTAGAATTACCGGCAGTGAGGATATACCAGTAAAGAAAGCTGCAGTGATTGTCCAGCAGGAGAAGGAGCCTCCCAAAGAGCAGCCTGAGCAAGCCAAATATGATGAGCTGCCCTGTAATGGTTCTTATTACCTGCAGCGTCTGGAGCTTAGAAGTAAACAAATTGGTTTTGAACTTGATAGCGATGAGAAAGAGGAGCTTGAGGAGAATTTGGCTGAGGTAATCGGCGAGGCAATGAGGGAAAATGTGATCCCGGCAGAAGCCAGCCAGATTTCTAATAGCAGCTGCAACACGAGTGTGATCAGAATTGTCCTGAACTCTTACAGAAAAAGTCCGGCAGGAATGGGCCAGTTTGAAGGAACTGCCAGCCTCTCTATCTCAATTTACCAGACCCCATCTGCGGCCGCACCCCTTGTTACTGTAAACATCGAAAGAACCGGTGAAAGGCACTGGGGTGATGAAACTCCTTTTCTCAATGCCTTTGAAGAAATCATAGAGGATCTGGAAGATGATTTTAGATCTAAAGTAAAGAAATTCCTCAAGTAAGGATTAAAATGAAAGTTACAATCGATAATGTTGAGCTGATTCTGTCCCATCCTTTAAAAGGCGATGTTGAATGGATAGGGCAATCCGAGTCAATACGGCAGCTTCTGGCCTGCTGGCTTGTCCTTTCAGATGAAGATTTTCCGCTTGTCCCCCGCATAATCGGCCACCCGGGAATAGGTAAGACCACTCTGGCCATAGCCGCGGCACTCAGCCGTGGTCAGGACGTTTACGTGATGCAGTGTACATCTGATACCCGCCCGGAGGACCTTCTTGTTACCCCGGTACTCTCGGAACAGGGTAAAATAAGCTACCATGCCAGCCCTCTTCTTTCAGCAGTTCTTACAGGAAGTGTCGGCATTCTTGATGAAGGAAACAGAATGTCCGAAAAATCGTGGGCATCCCTGGCTGGGCTTTTTGATAACCGCCGCACTGTTGAGTCAGTTGTGGCCGGTATCACAATAAAAGCTCATAAGGAATTCAGGGCCGCTGTTACCATGAATGAAGACTCCTCTACTTTTGAGATTCCTGATTATATAATGTCCAGATTACAGCCCGGAATTCAGATACCATTTCCGGACAGGGAAGATGAACTGAAGATACTCAAATACAACATTCCTTTCTCCAGTGAAGAGGTTCTTGATCTGTGCATTGATTTTCTCCAGAAAGCCCACAGTCTCGACCTCCCGTACTCTATAAGAGACGGCTTGAATGTGATGCGGTACTCTCTGAAGCTCAGCCAGGCGGACAAAAAGGTTCAGTCAGAAAAAATCTTCAGACAGGCCATCTCCCAGATTCTTGGAGAAGAGGCTCTTGATCTTGAAAATCTATCCACCAAAAGAAAGCTCTCAGGAGAAAATCTGCCGTCGATGAACCTGGGGGATTTTTTCTTTACTGATGATGATCAGCTCAATCCGGACTCAGACGAGAACGATCTGTGAGAATCGCTGAAAACATCGACCTTATCCCCTACCTTCACGGGAAAGTCGCTTTCGCAAGACAGGTACGGGAATTGTTTCTTTCGGGAAAGTACGACTGCATAGCAGTTGATATTCCTGCAGTATTTCAGGAGCAGCTCTGCGATCATGTTGAAGACCTTCCTCTGATAAGTGCCGTTGTAGCCCGCGGGGCATCCGGGCCTCTATTCTATGTGCCACTTGATCCCTGTGATGCAACAATAGAGAGCATCAGGCAAAGCCGTCTCAAAGGCATTCCAATCTTCTGCGTCGGCTCATCCAACCTGCGCCCCCCCCGGCTGCTCAAGCCGCTTCCGGATGAGTTTGTGGAATCAAAGATAGGATTCGATATTTATAATTCGCTCTGTCTTTCTTCTATTGGGCTTCCGGAGGAGAATTCCGAGGATGATCTGGAATGTCAGTATATCGCAGGCCGTTTACACCAGATAGGCTCGGATCACAGCAACATCCTTGTTTTACTGCATTACAGAAACTATGCGCGGGTAATTCATCATTTCAGGCAGGAAAAAACCTACAACATGCGTTTCGACTCAGTCGATACCTGGTCGATTACCGCCGGTCTCATAAATCCGGACCATCTTTACTTTGCCATTGGCGAGCTTCCTTTTATCACCTGGAAATACGAAAAAGAGCGTTACGATCTCTTTGCGGAACCTTTTGACATAGTTGAATCAGTAAAAGATCTGTTCAGGGAAACCAGAGACCAGTATTTTGATAACAAAGAAGAAACTGCAAGTCTCTCTCCGGTAAGGATTCAGGCGGCGCTGACTTTTCTACGCAACATTTCAGTCATGTCCGGAAGGATGATTCCTGACCTCTTTGATATTGTAGAAGCAGCAAAAGGCGTAGGCGGGAATGCCTTTGCGATACGTATCCTGAAAAGTGCGCGTTACTACCCCTATTTGCCTGCTGTAAACAGTAACGAACTTATCGGAATCACAATAGACCGTGTCTCCATGCCTGAATGGGGTGTGTTTGATTCTGTAAACCTTTTTCGTGATTTCCACATGTACTGGAGGCTCGTTTCGATAAAGCCCGATCCCTCCCTGGAGAAAAAAAAGAAATACCGGTTTTCATGGAACCCTGCGGGCATGTGCTCCCATGTGCCTGAGGACAGGAGAATCGAGAGGTTCAACAGTTTCGTCAGGAACAAATCACTCAGGATACTCATTGAGGACCTTGTAAAATCAGAGAAATTTTCCACTTCAGTAAAAGACGGGATAGACATTCGCGAAACGCTCCGTAACTGGCATACAGGTGACATCTACGTAAAGGAGCTTCCGCCATCAAAAGGAAAAATCGATACTGTTGTAATAATTTTCGACAGCGAAAACGATAGCCGCTATCCCCACTGTGCCACCTGGTATGCCGAGCATCAGGAGGAGTCGACTCTTACATTCTATGCGACAGATCCGATGGAAAACATGATAGGGCCGGGAATCGCAAAATGCAGTTATGGAGGTCTTTCACTTCTTTTCCCGCCAAGAAGTATTCCCGACATTTTCAGCATTACCTCTCAATCTGATTTTCCAGATCTGGCAACCCGCCTCACTTATGGTTCCCTTTTGTTCAGTACCGAGAAAAATGTAGCGTATGTGGCCAGGAAAAAGCCTGGGCCCGCTCTGAAAAATCTCGCCGCAAAACTCAAGAAGCATCTGGTATGGATCCCGTTGAACTCGCTTTCCGATGAAACTCTGCAGCGGCTCAAGCAGTTTCATATCCTGAACGGCAAAAGCGTAAGGAGCTGGGCGGCAAGATTTATTGGAGATTAAGCTCGCCGAATTGTAAAATAAGTCTGTCGAAACATATGATCGGACTACTCCGGAGAAAGTCTGAATGCGCGTTCTTTTTTTAATGACAATTCTTGTTTTTTCAGCCCTGCCGGGTTCATCAGCAAAGGAAGATTCATTCACAAATTTCTTCAGGCTGATAGAGTCAGAAATACGCAAAGATTACCGCTACTGCACAGGGGACACTTCCGAGCCGCCGCTTGAAAAAGTGATCGCCTGGAAAAAGGAAATCGACACCATACTTGGATCAAGTGATTTTTCATCGATTACCGCTCAATTCTACAAAGAAACAGGCACAATGCCGGGAACTGTTTATCCCTGTGATATCATTTCATGGAAAAAGAAACACGAGCTTCAAAAGCAGGAGATCTCCAGATTTTTTGATCTTCAGGAAAGATTGAACGCAGAGATAAGAGCAGAATCGGCTTATGTGAGCCAGGAAGTATCAAAGGTAAAGTCTTCTTCCGCAGACTTCCGCGGCATACCATTCGGAATACCCAGAAGGTGCCTGAATATTATGGCGGCAAAGACCGGGATGAAACTGATTAATAAAAAGGATTATCTTTACTGCGAACAGGCCAGATTCGGGAATATAGATGTCAGAGTTGCTTTTTTCCTCAACAAAGAGGGAAATTACTGCAAATACGAGCTTGAAAGTATAACTGGTTCACTTGATTCACTGGATCAATTCATCAGACCCCTCGCCGATTCACTGGCCTCTGAGCTTGAGCGGATCACAGGAATAACAGCAAGCCACAGTTACCGGATCGGGCGGTTTGATATCACCCAGGGGAAACTGGCTATTTCCAAATTATGGAATCTTGAAGGTACCTCTGCTTACGTGGGATTGGCAACACACAAATACAGATACTATGCAAAAGCCATAGTCACACAGAGGATTTCAGTAAAGATGAAGGATTCTGGTGCAGAGCCAGAGCGTAAGCAATAAAACTGCTGCGATATCCAGTACGATTCTCCCCGCTTCTAACCGGGGACTCTTTGTCTTTCTGTTTACTGGCTGAGCCCTGAGGATTACTGAGTCCATTTCCGCATACCGTATATTTAATGATTTATGTCATAAAACGTAATCATAACTATACCATTAGATAAAACTACTATCAAGATTTGATTTTGATGAAACGGATCACCTGGACAGATGCAGTGCTGATAGTTTTCCTGCTTGTTGGAGCGGCCTTTACATATCCTCTGTTGAGAGCCATGACCCCGGGCAGTGTAACTATCCAAAAAGGAAACAGAGTCGTTGCAGAATATCCGCTTAATGAGAACAGAACATTTGAGGTGCAGGGCAATATTGGTCCCATGCTGATTGAAGTAAGTAACGGAGCCGTTTCAGTGCTGCGTTCAAGCTGCCCCCACCAGCTCTGCAAGCTCTCCAGTTCTGTAAACCGCACCGGAAGTCAGATCGTATGTGTGCCTAATCATGTTCTGATCTCAATTAAAGCATCCGGAAAGAAAGTACACGATGCAATCGCACAATGAGTTCTCAACTTCTTCTGAATGCACCCGCAAAACGGTCTGGCTCCTTGTCGCTGTTGCTTTAAATGCACTGGAGTTTTTCATTCCAAGACTGCCGTTTTTCCCGTGGCTTAAGCTGGGATTGGCAAACTGCATTACGATAATCTGGATAATAAAATACGGTACAGCAGATGCAGTACTTTACACGATACTAAGATCATGGATCTCAGGCTTCTATTTCGGCTTTTCATTCCTGACACTCTCTTTAAGCCTCAGCGGAGGGATACTGGCTACCCTTGCAATGGGTTTTACCTGGAGACTGTTTGGAAAACGCGGTCTTATGGGCTCAGTGGGAATAGGCATTATCGGAGCATTGTTCCACAATGCCGGTCAGCTTGCTGCTGTTTACTTTCTGGTAGTACGAAACATCTCTGTCTTCTACCAGATTCCATTCATGGTGGCTGCATCTGTACTCTTTGGAAGCGCAGTGGGGTTTCTGGTGCCTGCGTTCTGGCAGATTCTCAATTCAGAAGAATTCACTGCAGGCGCCGAAAGCAGAATAAACTTCAAAGGTTTTACCATTAAACATGTAGCGGGCTCGCTGTCCCTTCTTGCGTTCTGCATCTCCATGCTTCTTATCCAAGACATCACCGCCCTCTCTATTATGGCTCTTTTAATAACCATCACCGCTTCTATGGCAAGACGATCTTTCAAACCATTTCTCTATCCGGCAAGGTTCTGGCCACTTTTCTTTTTTGTATTCTGCATGTATTCATTTTTTTCTTTCGGAACGCGCCTGAGTTGGGCCAGTTTTTTGACAAACGAGGGAATCCGGGCTTCTATTCTTCAATCCCTGAGAATCTGGGCATGGCTGGAAACAGGGCTTCTGCTTTCAGGGCTGCGTTTTAACGAGATCTTCTTATCTGTACTTAAAAGGTTCTTTCCGGGCAGAGAGGAAACTTTGACAGCAGGAATTTTTGCGCTGGAATCATTCCCGGAAGTATTAAGATTCGCAAAGAGCAGCCAGTGCAGGTCAGGACTCCCATTCTTTAAAAAACCGCTCTTTTCCTTAAGTGAATTCCTGATCCGTGTTCAGAGGCATGTGACGCAGTTGATTCCGAACTCTTAATCACTTCCTTCTCTTACTAATAAACAGGCTGGAAACCAGAATCACAAAGAATCCGGCAGCAATAGCAACGGTTCGGGGGAACTTTTTTTCAGATGAAGTTTCTCTGACTGCCGATTTTAACTCTTTTTGCTCTTGTGATTGCTTCTCTATTTGATGTTGTGATTGCTTCTCTTTTAATGCGCTGATTGTCTGAGTAAAGAATACTTCTCCGGTTGTATCAACCGCTTCTACTGACAGTTGATCAAAACCTGCCTTGAACCTCAGATGATGAAAAACGGATCGGGAGTACTTTGCATTATCACCTGTATCTGCTGCTTTTTCCAGAACCGCACCGCCCCCGCCGGTAACAAAGCAATGGATGCTGTTGCGGCTCATATAAATAAACTCACGATATCCGCCGTTCAGCACTAAATCAACACGGTTTTGCTCCAGAAGCGGAAACAGTAACTCCGTGAGGCTGCGGCTGTCCTGCTGAAGCGGAAAAAGCGGACTTTGAAAAGTTACAACAGTAAATCTGTATCCTGCCCGCTTTTGGGAACGTAGTTCACCTGTGAGCCATTTATGCTGCAAAGTTCCGGGGCCGATTGCCTCCCGGTAATAGTTATCAGGTTGCGCACAGGAAATATCCAGGTTGATAAAGTAAACAGGCCCCAGGGTAAAAGAGTAACAGAGCGGCAGCCCCGGAGTTTCAGGTACAGGAAGTGCAAAGTTGCTCCGGAACTCACCGGCACCCCAATCATTATCGCCCCGTACAGGGTAGATGGGGCAATGTCTCAGAAGATTTCTTTCCCCGAAAAAAAACCTTCTCCATCCCTCTTCATCATCTTTGTCGCCAAGATTTCCGGTATGAATAAGCAGATTGGGATTTGAATATCTTACTATACTCTCGATCACATTCCTGTGATCAGCTTCGTAGTTATATTTTTCGCCTCCTCCGCGAGTTTCTCCGATTGCCGCAAAGACAACCGTATCTTGCAGACCTGATGGAGAGGTCAGAAAGCGGTACTCCTCTTTATCCGGAAAAACCGGGGCACCATACAACATCAGATTGTAGTAGTAAACAGTAGATGGTTCAAGTCCGCTGATTAAGACATCCATCTCTATTCCCAGCTTACCATCGATAGTATCACCGTATTCAACCGATGTACCGTAGATAAGCCTGCAGGGTAGCGGCTTTATCCATTTCCATTTGACAATCGCAGATGATTCAGTAACTGACTGCACAATACAGGGTCTGTCAACCAGTTCAGTGTTATCATGGGCAAAACAAACTGACCGCACAAAACAAATCAGCAGCATTATAAAGAATCTTTTTACTGTTCCAGTTTT
Organism: Fibrobacter sp.; assembly: GCA_012515615.1. Taxonomy (GTDB): domain Bacteria; phylum Fibrobacterota; class Chitinivibrionia; order Chitinivibrionales; family Chitinispirillaceae; genus JAAYIG01. The sequence goes on along the minus strand of JAAYYB010000111.1, from coordinate 7,201 downwards.
CATTCAGCCCCACTTCTCTATTAAAGGATGCTATTTCTTTTTCTTTCCCGGGTCCACAGATGAAAATAGGATTATATGTGGCTGCGGGCAAGTCTGGAAGTGGCAGAATCCGTCTGCCCCTTTGGTTTTGATTTCCTCCCTTGCATCCCTCCCCCTGGCAGCACCTATTTTTCCCAAAGGACCTGGAGGCCTTATAGAATCAATTTATCTCCAGTCTCAAGGATTCTCTCTGATGATAAAAATTCTCTGTACTATTCTGCTTTCATTCATATACCTGCATGCAGATGTCTTTGAGATTGCAGGTGAAGGAAAATTCCGTCACATAACGGTCGGCGGGAAAAACACCGGTCTTTTCCGTCAAGTACCTCCCGATGGCGAAGCAGCGGAGCGGGTGCGGGTCAAACAGATAGAAGTCGCACATACTTTTGATTACTGGCTCAACTACCTCAGGGTAAACAATGGTGATCCCGGACTGGTGCGTGAAGCGTTGGAGCGACTTGGCTACAGTGACGGCCCGAATATCGAACGGGCACTTAAAGCAGCAAAAGAGATTCTGAACAATGCCCCTGTGGATGAAACCGGACCGGCTGCAATCGTTTCAATCAAAACTCTCATTGCGACAAGCAGTATGAGCGATGCTGAAGCGTACGAAAACATCTCATATATCACAGGACTTCTCTCTTCTGTCAGCCATCCTGTGCGGGTACAGGCAGCAATAACGCTTGTGTCTTTCGGAGAAAAAAAAGCCGGCCGCAATGTGCTTCTTAACGCCTACAAAAACTCCAGATTCCGTCGTGACATGACAGGCACCGCATGCCTGGACTGTGTGGCGTGGGCTCTGGGTGAGATAGGTGGAGCAGATGCTCTGCAGGCATTAAGAGAGGCACTTCATTACAATGATCTCAATGAAAACAGGAAAATTACGATTGCCGGAACACTTGCCCGGCTGGGAGAAGAAAACCCGGCAGCGGATGCCCTTGAGCAGATCGCTCTCCATTCCCGGGATAAATGGAGCCGGGTCCGTGCTTTAGAAACACTTGCTAAGCTCGGGCCTGGTAATTCCAGAGCACAAGAGGCTTTACGCAGATCACATCTGCACGACAGCGACCCAAAGGTCCGTGAAGCTGCCGGAAAGATCCTTTATAATGAATAACTCTACTTTTACCAGACACACCATTCCCGGGAACTTTAATCTCTTCTGTGTCGCGATACTGCTCACAATTTTTCTCATCCTGACAACTGCAGCAGGGTACAATCCCGAGGATGCGGTTTCTTATGCGGAAAAATTCTGGGAAACCCCTAATCATACCTGCGGCAACTATTCGGACTGCTCCCCCTGGTCATACTGGGGAACATCATACTGCGGTTACGCATCACATGGAGGCGACTGTGCCAATTTTGTGTCGCAATGCGTTTTGGCCGGGGGTAATGAGGATCTGAACCAGGGAGGGGTTTGCCGGGGGTACCCCTGCGGCAGAGAAGAGATTGGTGCCGACAAACTCCAGCAGTGCCTCAAGACTTATCATGGCTGGATCGACCTTGGTATCGGTGAACTGAAAGCCCCCCCACCTGAAATCAGACCCGGGGATGTGCTAATGTACAGTAACTCCAGTGGAATAGCGACACACGCGACCCTTGTAGTGCGTGTTTCAGAGGGTCAGGCATTCGTTGCCGCACACTCCTCGGCCCAGTATGACCGTATCTACACCTATTTGGCAGATTCAGAACACTCCTGGTACCGTTGGCTCCATAACCCCGGCGGTGAGCTGCCGGATACTGTCAATAAACCCGCCGTGGGTCGTCTGGAAACTGCCGACTGCCAGGTACTCCGCGGATGGGCGCAGGACCGCAATGATTCTCAAATATCAATTAGGGTCAGACTTTATTTTGACGCAGATACCGGAATCACAAATGGTGCTATGGTGGAGCTTACCGCCTCTCAGAGCCGCCAATATCTCTGTGAGCTGCGCGGTTACTGCAGTCTCGGGTTTACTCTCCCGACACCCTATTCCCTGATGGATAACTCGGAGCATATAATCTATGCATATGGATTAGATACTCAGGACAGCTCCGCAATACTTCTGAACGGCTGCCCGGCATCTATTACCTGTACTCCTGAAATCCCTGCCGGTGTAAAGCGCAAAATCTCCAGCAGACAAAGCAGGACAGATTACTGGCGTCTGAATGATTTTAGCGACAGGATTCCTGCAGGCGACTCCCTGATCGGCGCCGTAAAGAAAGGGCCTGCCTGGCCGAAAAAACCTCAGCTTATAAAAAGCAGCAGCGGTTCAGAATCTGTCTGGATATCTGACAACGGATTTCTTCGGTCTGTGAGTGAAGACGTCCTTTCAAACTGGCGGCTGGACAGTTTAACACCAGATACAATCTGGGCAAAAGATGACATAGCGTCTGCTGTAAAAGGCCCCCGACTGCGCCTTCGCCCCTGCATCGTATCCTCTTCAGATTCGGTTTACTACATGATCGATGATTCCCTTTATGAGACATCGGTGGAAGGAAAGACCCCAAGGGGCAGCAACAGTTTCGCAGCCAAAGAGCAGCATACTTTTAAAGAACTGACAATCTATGATATTAAAGGCAGAATTGTACACCGAATCTCGGGGAAAAACAGAGAATTCAGTTATCTGGACCTCCAGCGTCTGCATAAAGGGGGCCATATTGGATCAGGCCTTTATCTTATTGTCTGGAAGGAGGGTAAGACGATTTTCTCAAAGAAATGGACCGTAGGCAGGTAGGCTTTTTTCAGATAGAATCAACGGACTATTTGACTTGCACTTTTTTGTAATATATTTTTTGTATCTCTATTTGAAATACACTGGTCAGTAGCTCAGTCGGCAGAGCAGGTGGCTGTTAACCACCGGGTCGGGGGTTCAAGTCCCTCCTGACCAGCTTAAAATAAGCCCTAAAAAAGCCCAAAATCAGTATAAAAAGGCGTTTTTAGGGCTCTTTTTATTTCTATCCCTATTTTCTTCATTTTATCGTTTAAATACCACCAAATACTATACCTTACTTTTTAAGTGTGAACACGGTGTGAACACGTTTCACATTAACAGGCAAGAATTTAACAATTTTCGGAACCATAACGCACTAAGGCCGTATCTGGGATTTTCTCCCGGATGCGGCTTTTTTATTTCCCCCTTCCCCTGAAGGAATGCTATGAGAACTGAAGCTGAAGCGGTAGAACTGGCAATGCGAAACAAGGGCTATCTGGGGACCGTATGCGGTCAATATCTGAAAATGGGGATCACCTTTCAGGAGCTTTACCAGATCGGCTTTATCGGCTTAGTTGAGGCGGCAAAGCGTTTCGATGAATCCAAGGGGCTGAACTTCATAGCCTATGCAGATTCTTACGTAAGGTGTGAAATCTCAAAGGCTCTTAAGAAGCAATCTGTTATCAGAATACCTTTTAATGTACAGCAGACAATCAAACAGGTGCACAGGGCCATTGCTGAACTGAAGACAAAGACAGAAAGGGAACCGGACATTTTAGAAATTGCAGAGTATACCGGACTGCCTCACCGCAAAGTAATAAACGCAATATTTCTATCAGAACCCATTATCAGCCTGAATACTCACACTAAGGGAGAAAATGAGGCAGAGCTAATTGAGTTCATACCTTCCGACACTCCCCCGGATACTGAAGGGCTTTTCAGGGCTATTCTGAAGCTTTCCAGCCGTGAGAGATATGTCATTATTCAATCTGTGATCTATCAAAAATCTTATACAGAAATCGGAACCAAGTATGGGCTTTCCCATACTTCAATCTGGACTATTAAAAATAGAGCCTTAGATAAACTGCGCCGGATAATGAAAGGGGAAAAATGATTATGTCAAACCTAAGAGGAAGGCCGAAGGGGCCGGAAAAAAAAGCGAAAACGAGTATATACGTAAGTGATAAAATGACTCTTGCAGTTGGCGCCTTAGTAGGTTACAGAAAGCAGAAATCATTTAGCGGGGCCTTAGAATATGCTGTTGTTGAAATGGCAAAGCAAGCTATAAGGGAATGCGGCTGTGAGAATAATTCTTACTATAAGCCGCTATTTGACAAGTGATTTATTGGAATATTTACGGTATATAAATTGTGATTTGTCAAAAGGTGGGCTATATTGATAATAGACACTTAATCATTGTTCCCGCAGGGCGGCGGGAAGGGCCTCCTTTAAATTTGTTTACCTTCCCGCCGCTTATTTTAAACAGGAGTGCAGAGTATGAGCGCAACAGGCGAAAAAATCGAATTACCGGAATTACCCGGACAGGAAGCAAAAAAACCCATTTTAATTAGACAATTCAATCTGCCGATGGCAAACGCTGAAGGGCACGAAATTACAGCCCGAAAGATTGCCGCAATTGAGGCGGAAGGCTATGAAAATTACCAGATAATAAATATGGGACTTGGTGAAATTGGGTGTTTCTTCAGACTAAAGGGTGCAGACAATGCTTAATCTTGCGAACATACGTAAAGAAAATGCGGCAAAAAATGCCGATTTGACAAAGCAGAAAAGAGAGCATGAGAAGAGAATTAAAGACCATTTGAAGCGGCTCTCTGATCTGAAAGAAATTCTCTCCAAGTCACAGCAGAAAGCGGCAGACCTTCAGGAACAGATAGAAGCCGTGGTGATCGAAGGCGGGGACGTTGAAGACTTAAAATCCAAAGTACACAATGAGCAGTTAAATGTCCAGACTTACACCGGAGCTATCACCGCACTTGAGAAAGCAATTCAGAGAGAAAGTGAACTCCTTTCAGAGATCGACAAGGGGCTTTCCGCAACAGATCAGGAAGAAACCAAGTGCAAGCTGATCGAAACAGCCAGAGTATACAATAAGCAGGCGGTAGACTTTGCGAAAACACTTTCCCGGATAGATGAACTTATTCACGCACTTGGCGGGCCTGAAAAGATTGGATCCGTTTATTGCGGGCAAGGGTTGATCAATAATGCACTTCATGCTTTAAGCAGAATACCTGTTGTTTTTATTAAGGGGTCAGAGGGTGAAGAGCTGCCAGAAAATCAGAGAGGGCCGGGCTCAGAAAGGCGTTGGTATTATTGGGACTTAAATGTAGATAGTATATCCGCTAAAATTCGCAATGGTCAACCAGTTTAACCCTACTATACAGGAGTATTGAAAATGATTCTCAGGTTTGATGAGCAAGATAAATTCAGGGCACACGCTTCCAGAAGTTTAGCGGTTGCCTTAAGAATTGAAAAAGATCTGGCTGTGATCGCCGATGTACAGAAAAATCCGGGGCCCCGCAATCTTCACCAGCTTATGGCATACTGTATCCGGCAGATGGGCCGTGATCCTATCGGCTTATCAGGGCATGAGCTTTATTCTATGAGTATTGGTTCAAGTGACCTTCCGGCTGTACTTGAAAACACAATAAACAAGGCCGTATCTGTCGGATACAATGAAGCCGCCCCTTCTTTCCTTGCCTTTACCAAAGAGGATGAAACAGAGAATTTCAATCCGAAAAAGCTTATCAAGATGTCAAATTTCAGCGACATTGACGATCTGCCGGAAGGAACACCGTTTAAGAATAAGAAGCTTTCCGACAAGTACGAAAGCATACAGGTAAGCACAAAAGGAAATGTTTGTACAGTGACAAGACAGGCAATGATCAATGATGATACTGATTCTCTTTCACAGATCCCCCGGCTTATGGGTGCGGCAGTAGCACGCAGAAGAAATCAGGATGCTTATGATCTTCTCACTTTCAATAACCTTGCAGGGCCTTTGACAAATGAGGACGGGAAAGCGGTATTTCATGCAGATCATTCAAACCTTATCGAAAATTCCGGGACTCCTTCAGTATCTTCTATAGGTGCGGCTGAAAGAAAGCTCATGGAGATGCCTGCCTTGAAAGCTGAACCGGGGGACAGTGATTCTTTTATGAACCTTCCGGCTCGCTATCTCATTGCAGGCGCGGCGAACAAGATCACCATAAACCAGCTTCTTTTTTCTGGTATTGATCCCAACGCTTCAATTTCAGGGGTATTTAATCCCTATTCAGCAGGCGCAATAATCCCGGTTGTCGATGCCTATTTACAGGCAAAGCTTACGGCGGCAGGCAAAGCAAATGCTTTCTATATTGCGGCAGATAAAGAAATGCTTCCTTCTTTGACAATCTGCTATCTGTCTGGCTCAAGGGAGCCTATTGTCAGGCAGGAACCTTCCAGAATCGGAGCGGCGCAGGGTATCACTTTTGAAATATACTCCGATTGGGGTTATGTCTTTGAAGACTTCAGAGGCATTATTTTCAATGATGGCGCAACAGCAGGTTAATCAAATTAAGCGCACTCTCAGGGGTGCGCTTTTCCTTTTTGCGGGGGAACTATGAACAATCTTAAGAACTTCACAGATAAGCTTCAGCACTTCGGCAGAACTCCGGGGGACGTTTCCAGAATTTGCAGATAAGCCCGGACAGACTCGCAAACATTCTCACCGGCAGTATACAGGAACCGGAAGGATTCAGGCAAAGACTTGACCGCTTATTTTTGCGTTATGGATCTGAGGCCAGGGCAAGAGATGTGCGGTTTACTTCAAGGGTTATGGGGTGAACAATGGCAGAGAGAATGCTTTACAGACACTATGATACTGAATCCGGTATTACCTTTATTTTCTCTTACCTTCATGGTGAGAAGATGCTAAAAGACTTTGAGGAAATCAGTTTAAGCTATCGGAAAATACTTTCTCAAAATGAACCGCTTGAGAGAATAGATACACCGGAGGCAAACACTAAGAAGGCACTGCTTCAGCAGGAAGCAGGTTTACTTTACATAGAATATTTGAACCTGTTTTTAATCGGTTGGGAATCCGATTTCCTTAGATTGCCAGAACTACCGAAAGAGGGCGGGAAGCAGTATTTCTTTACCGATAACGGATTGACTAAAATTTGTCAGATTACAATTGTGAGGCGGACGGCTTTATAAGGGATTTTATGCAAAGATACGGAACCATGTCCTGACAAAATGATCGTGTTTTAATTTCCTGTTGTAAAGCCTGCTTTTCTCTCTGAGGGGGGTGGGCTTTTAACTATTTATACAGAGCAAAATCAGATTTATTCTTAACAGGGATACGAATAAGCTTTTCTGGAAGAGTTAAGATATTCTTGTTTGTAGCATTCCCAGAATATATTTAATTTATGTAAAGAGATAATCTTTTCCTACCAATAAGGGGGGGGGGGGAT
>JAAYYB010000110.1 GCA_012515615.1 Fibrobacter sp. | reverse complement strand
AGATCTCTCAGTTGAGAGTCATCGAGAGCAGCAGCTATTAAAAGCAGGGCGTCGGCGCCGGTGCGTGCAGTCTGCTCAATTTGCAGTATGTCAATTAAAAAGTCTTTACGGAGTACAGGCAGAGGCACTGATTTGCGTACAGCCGCCAGATACTGGAGGGACCCCTGAAAAAATTGCTCATCTGTAAGGACGGAGATGGCATTTGCTCCGCCTCTGTAGTAACTGTCAGCTATCCTGAGCGGATCGAAATCGGGCCGGATAATACCTTTTGAAGGAGATGCTTTCTTTATTTCTGCAATTATCCCCAGTGATGGTGCCGAAGAGAGGGTTTTTAAGAACTGCCTGGGTTTAAAATCAGGAAAATCTAAAGAGCGGGGCAGTCTTTTGAGCTCCTGCACCTCGATAAGTTTTCGTTCGATAATTTTCTGGAGAATTGCCGGTCTGGTGCTCAAATCAGACCCCGGCTATTCTGAGGAAATTAAAAAGTATTGTCTTTCCACCTTCAGTAAGTATCGATTCAGGATGGAACTGTACACCGAAAACCGGATATTCTATATGTTTTAATCCCATTATAATACCGTCATCTGTTTCCGCAGTAATCTGCAGGCAGTCCGGAAGAGTTTCACGATCGACAATAAGACTATGGTAGCGTGTAGCGGTGAAAGGTACCGGGAGGTTCTCAAAGATATCAGTTTCGTCATGATAAATAGAAGAGACCTTTCCATGCATCAGGTAAGGGGCCCTGATTACATCACCACCGAATGCGTATCCTATAGACTGATGTCCGAGGCAGACCCCTAAAAGCGGGATATGGTTTCCCAGTTCTTTTATCACATCGACAGATATGCCGGCTTCATTAGGAGAACATGGTCCCGGAGAAATGATAAGTGCCGAAGGAGACAGGGCATCTATCTCTTCTATTGTAATGCGGTCATTTCTGAACACACGGATTTCACCGCTGTAAAGTTCTCCAAGATACTGAACCAGATTGTAAGTGAAAGAATCGTAATTGTCAATCATCAGGATCATAGTATCTGCTCCAGTGAGGGTCCCGATGCAATACTGCCGGCATTTTTCATTGCTGTAAAGAGTGCTCCGGCTTTATGAACGGTTTCCTGGTATTCGGATGATGGAACGGAATCGGCTACGATTCCGGCACCGGACTGAACAAGCGCCTTTTTCCCGTCGTAGACTATAGTTCGGATCACTATGCAGGTGTCCATGTTACCGCTGAAATCCAGATACCCCAGAGCTCCTCCGTAAAGGCCACGCTTTACAGGTTCGAGCTCATCGATAATTTCCATTGCTCTTATTTTCGGAGCGCCGGAAAGTGTACCTGCCGGAAAGCAGGAGAACAGGGCATCAAACATGTCGAGGCCTTCACGCAGCTTTCCTTTAACATTGCTTACCAGGTGCATGACATGAGAGTACTTTTCGATATGCATCATCTCTTCAACCTGAACCGATCCGTACTCACTCACTCTGCCTACATCGTTGCGTCCCAGGTCCACCAGCATGATATGCTCGGAAATCTCTTTTGGATCTGCCTTGAGCTGGAGGATAAGTTCCTCATCTTCAGCTTCGCTGGCCCCTCTTTTCCTGGTCCCTGCAATGGGCCTGTTCTCCACGAATCCGTTTTCAACGCTGACAAGCATCTCAGGTGATGCTCCAATCACCGAGGCTTCATCAAGTGAGAAAAAGTACATGTAAGGGGAAGGATTGACAACGCGTAAAATTCTATACAGGTCAAAAGGATCGGCATCTAAGGAAACAGAAAATCTTTGTGACAAAACCACCTGAAAAATATCGCCTGCTTTGATATATTCTTTGCAGCTTTCGACAGCCTTTTCATAATCTTTCTGTAAAAAATTCGAAGACTGCTCAGGGCAGGGGCCTACTCTTATCTCTGAAGAGGCCAGAGTTGCTCTGATTTTGAGGTCCATTTGTTCAATTGTATCCAGTGCCCGATTGTACGCATTTTTCAGATTGCATCCCGGTTCAGTTATAATATTGCTTATCAGAAGAATCCGGTGTTCGCGATTGTCAAAGGCAATCAGGTCCCTGTAAAAAGCAAAAAAGATATCATCAAGAGGATCTTCTTTGGGGTTCTTATCAGGAATATTTTCCCACATTCTTATGGAGTCGTAAGAAAAGAAACCGACAGCTCCTCCGCAGAATGGAGGCATACCCGAAACTTGGGCCGGCTTATAGGCCGAAAGCAGCTTACGGAGTGCATCGATAGGTTTTCCTGTTCCTGTTTCCTGTTTTGTTCCGGAGATTTCCCAGCTTTCGCCATTAACCCTGAAAACCATAAAGGGGTTGCCGCCAAGAAAGGAGTAGCGGGCGATAGATTCTTCGCCTGAGACACTTTCCAGAAGAAAAGAGTACTTTTCACCGGAGTAGAGTTTTTTCCAGATAGAGACCGGTGTTTCGATGTCCGCAAGAACTGGTTTGCACACCGGAATTACATTGTAATCAGAAGAAAGATCTTCAATCTCCTTGAAGCTTAAAACTTTCAAATAAAATCCCGGAAGAATGAGTGTGATATGTATTGTTCAGGTTTTTATGAACCTTAATCCTGAAGACTTCACAAGGCTTTGATTCACATAAATAAGCAGCTGAAATGTGTGTCGAGCAGTGTGATGACTTCGTTTTACCTGATTTATGCACAAGGGATAAGTGCAATTCGCCCTGATCCGGGTACATAAGTCAGGTTTGATATAAATATAATTGGTCGCAGGCTCTTTTCGGTCTGCTCCGTTCTCTATTTTCTTTCTGCAAAGAGGTTCTGGATACAGGAATCTATTTCAAAGAGCTTTTCCATTGATTCTGCAGAGATGAAGAATGCGTTTCGGGAAGGCTCGACAGGAAGATTGTTTCCATATCCGGTGCGTAATGGTGTCAGGAGAATGCAGCCGGATTGTTTGGACAGACTGAAGGAGTATTCGCCAATGACATCAAAGAACTCTTTGTAGTTTTCCGGAAGAAAGCATCTATTTCTTGAAATCATCCTCAGAAGGCAGTAACTTCCGGGGGCACACCGGTTGCGCACCGCATGTGCAATATCGCTCATGGAGAAACGGGCGTTGATTTCGATTACCGGCGCCAGCTTTTCAGTTCCACCCCTGTCATTGTAAACGAAAGAGTCAAAACCGGCAGGGCCGAAATATCCTGCGGAAATGAGTTCGTCAACTGCCGGTTTAACATGCTTCTCCATCAAAGGAATGTATTTATCCAGAACAGGATCAGCAGGGGAGAGTAGAATTGCGAAAAAGGCTCCATGTCTGTTTGCAAGAAACCTCTGATGTCGATAGGATCCGGCTATTCCCTCAGGTGAAATTGTAACAGAGGTAGAAAGATCACAGGTGCGGTCACACCACGGTTCAACCACCACGCCGCCATGTGCGATAAGAGAGTCAACCCGGGCGGAAGCAGACCGGGCCTGCTCAAATGAGGCAAGATTGATAAAACCGAAACCTGAGCCACCGAAAGCGGGTTTAACTACAACCGGGTATGATTGACTGAGGGAATCAAGAGCAGCGAAGAAATCTTTACGTGTATGGCAGAATACAGATCCGGGAACTCCTGAGCCATGCTGACTGTTTATTTCACTGCAGAAGAGGCGAGAGTTGCATTTTTTTACAATGGACAGATCCGGACATCTTAAGAGGGCCCCTGTTTCAGAAAGCCTCTTCCTGGAGCTCTCATCCCAGCCCCAGGATACGGCCTCATAACCCTGAAGGGAACCTTTGTAAATAGGGTCTGCGGTATCCAGACCAAAAGAATGCAGGTATTCCCAATACTCCTGCGGAACCGATGTGTCAAGGAGAACTATATCTCCGGCTGATCCAGCCAGGCTAAAGAGCACCGACATTTCAGCTGTAGACTGTTTGACACCTTTAAAAGAAAAACCGCCCAGTTCGAGATCGAACAGGGCGTTCATGTAAAAAACGCGTTTTTTTGCCCTCATGCCTCACTGGAAAGAACGGCCAGATTCTTTTCCAGCTTTTCAAGGTTGCTCAGAAGGCCCTGCAATTTTTCTTTTTCCTTTGAAATCACATCTGCCGGTGCTCTGGAAACGAAGCTTTCGTTGCTGAGCCGTGCTTTTGTGTTCTCTGAAAGTCCGCGGACACGGTTAATCTCTTTTGTCAAACGCTCGATTTCTACCTTGCGGTCAATCAGTCCTTCAAGAAGCAGATAAATCTGGTTGCCGAAAACAACTGCCGAGCCTGCAAATCCGGGCTTTTTTGCTTCTGTATCAACTGTTGATGATGACAATTTGGAGAAAAGATTGATCAGCGGTATCTGGGAAGACAACCATTCTGAAAACTCTTTGTCTGCCGGGATTACAACCGCTGTGCCTTGTTTATCCGGAGGGATGTTATTTTCCGCTCTGATTGTCCGTAAAGCAGTAACGATCTCCTGAAGGATATTGAAACGCTGCTCTGTGGTTTCATCGACAAGCTCCTTCTTTTCAGAAGGAAAAGAGGCATTCATAATCGATTCAGAATCGATTACCTGCGGAAAAGAGACCTGAGCTCTGAGGTTGAACCAGATTTCCTCTGTAATAAAGGGCATGATCGGATGCAGGAGCTTAAGTATCGAGGCAAGTACATATGATGAAAGCGCGACTGCATCAGAACGTCTCTGCGGGTTGTCCTGCTGGTACAGGTCGCCTTTTTTAGCCTCAATGTACCAGTCGCAGAATTCATGCCATGTAAAATCGTAAAGGGTATGGCAGGCTTCGTTGAACCTGTATGAAGTGAGTGCGTCGTTGATGCTGCCTATTGTGCGCTGAAGTTTACTGAGGATCCATTTATCTTCAGCCTTGAGTCGCTCGACGGGGGGAAGTGCCTCAAAAGAAACTTTCTCATCTATATTGCTGAGCAGGAAACGTGAGGCGTTCCAGAGTTTGTTGGCGAAGTTGCGCCCTATATCGAAAGTATCTTTTCCCAGGTAGACATCAGCACCCTGCGCCGTAATCATGATCATCGAGAACCGGAGCGCATCGGCACCGTAAACCGGAATGATTTCGAGGGGGTCGATAGAATTCCCCAGTGACTTGCTCATCTTGCGGCCGGTCTTATCGCGAACGGTTCCGTGGAGAATTATGTCTTTGAAAGGAAGTTTGCCGGTAAAGTGCAGTCCTGCCATAACCATCCTGGCGACCCAGAAGAAGAGGATTTCCGGAGCGGTGGCCAGTGTATCAGTTGGATAGAACTTCTGCAGAACCTTTGTATCTTCAGGCCATCCCATTGTTGAAAAAGGCCAGAGCCATGATGAAAACCATGTGTCAAGCACATCTTCTTCCTGCCTGAGCCTGGCTGAGGAGCATTCAGGGCATTTATCAGGAGTAACTTCTGAAACGATGGTGTGTCCGTTTTCACAGTACCAGACAGGTATGCGGTGTCCCCACCATATCTGACGGGAGATGCACCAGTCACGGATATTTTCCATCCATTCGATATAGGTTTTTTTCCATCGCTGGGGATAGAAAACGATCTTATCTTCAACGGCCGCTTTGAGTGCCTCTTCAGCCAGTGGTTTCATCTTGACAAACCACTGATCTGAATAGAAAGGTTCCACCACGGTGTGGCATCTGTAGCAGTGTCCCACAGCGTGAGAGTGTTCTTCGATTTTTTCCACCAGGCCAAGAGCGGTGAGGTCCTCCACAACTTCTTTACGAACGGCAAACCGGTCTTTACCTTTGTATTTTTCGGGGATCGGTCCGTTCATGTGTCCGGATTCATCCATCACAGCGATCGGCTCAAGATTATGCCTTCTTCCCATCTGGAAATCGTTAGGATCGTGAGCTGGGGTTACTTTCACCGCGCCTGTACCAAACTCCATATCAACAAAATCATCGGCGATAATTGGAATTTCCCTGTTTGCCAATGGAAGGGTAACAGTTTTTCCAGTTTTGCCGCTGTAACGGGGATCTTTTGGGTTGACAGCCACAGCAGTGTCACCGAGCATGGTTTCAGGACGGGTAGTGGCGACTGTAACATAACCCGATCCATCGGACCAGGGATAGCGGAAGTAGTAGAGCTTTCCTCCCACTTCCTTGTGTTCGGCTTCCTCATCGGAGAGTGCGGTCTGGCAGCGCGGGCACCAGTTGATTATATATTTACCTTTATAAATGAGGCCCTCATTGTACAGCTGAACGAAAACCCTTCGTACAGCCCGTGACAGCCCCTCATCCATTGTAAAGCGCTCACGGTCCCAGTCACATGAGCTTCCGAGTTTTTTAAGCTGGTTTATAATTGTGTGCTGGTGAACCTCTTTCCATTTCCATACTTCCTTTATGAAAGCCTCTCTTCCAAGGTCATGACGAGACTTTTTTTCATCTTTGGCCAGTTTACGTTCTACGACATTCTGAGTGGCGATACCGGCATGGTCGGTTCCCGGCATCCAGAGGGTCTCATATCCGCTCATTTTTTTATGTCTGATTATTACATCCTGAATTGTATTGTTCAGGGCATGTCCCATGTGAAGTACACCGGTTACATTGGGAGGCGGTATTACTATGGAATATTTGGGTTTAGAGGAGTTTTCATCCGCATGGAACATCTTGTTTTGGGTCCAGTGGCCATACCAGCGTTCTTCAACCTGTGAGGGATTGTACTGTTTTTCCATTTTGAGACTTTCTTTTATATATATGGATTAAGAATAGACAATGAAAAATAATAATTTGGGAGAGGGAATTTTAAATAATCCTGAGAAAACCCGGTGAGATTGAGCAGAAAAGGGATATTTAGCTGTTAATGTATTCGAAATTCTAGAATTGGTAATTTTAAAGTTTTTCTGGAAGAGGGTATTCACGATACAAGTATTAGACAAAAATGTAGACTTTTTGTAAGAGGACGCCCCTGAAATAAGAAATAGACAGAAATATAGACTTTTTGGAAGAGGGTGCCCCCGATACAAGGAATAAACTGGAATAAGGAGTTTTTCTGGAAGAGGGCGTCCCCTCTTTCGCTCCAGCCCGTCGAGGACGCCGGTCTTGCGCTATCACCCCTTGTTGTCCACCATTTGTGCAGGCAGGTAAAGTAATCACATTTGCCAACGCTTTTACGGCCGCAGAAGCGAACTGGTGGTAGATTAAAATTTATTGTAGCCTTCCGGAATTAAATAAATAAGGTCGGTTCCCATTCCGGGGCCTGACCATAAGGGAGAGCTTCTCTACTCTTGTCTTACGCACCAAAGGTGCATAATTCTATAGCCCGGGGCAGCGCCCCGGGTAAATGGGACGTATGATACATAGCCCTGAAGGGGCGTGACTCAAATCCCTTTCATACCGTTCGTCATATTCGACTTTGATAATTTTAAAAACCTCCGGTATTCATCCTGAAATGTAACCTTTTCCTTGTTGGGCCCTTTACAAGGGCTTTGATTCTTTTTTGATTTTTTTCAGGGGTGCTGCTCCTGGCTATTGAATTTCGCCCTTAAAGGGCTTGAAGATATTCGGAAAAATCTGTTATTAACCGTTTCTTAGACCCCCTCCTTGACAGTCGGGGCTCCGGTTATTACTTCGAAATACCAGGGCGTTGCATTTCGCTGAAACAGGTCAGCCTTTCAGGCTGGTCAGAAATCTACCTTGTTCTATCAACATTTAAGGACTTCCCGAGATAAATTGGAGGGCACTTCCTGAAAAACGCAAAGCGTTTTTCTACTTTGCGTTCTTATCTTTGCGATCTCCGTGGTCTCTGCGTTTTTCTCTTCTTCCAGACCTTCGTTCTACCACCAGAAGCCGGTTTTAATGCACAACCGTCGGCCTAATTCTCAGATGGATGCCGTTCTTCAACGGCATGACGTCCGTTACGGTTGTGCTAAAAAGATTACTTACGTGAATTACGTAACAGCCGCACTCCGTCATTCCGGCGAAGGCCGGAAACCAGTCTGAGAGATTTTTGGAAGAGGGTGTCCCCTCTTTCGCTCCAGCCCGTCGAAGACGCCGGTCTTCCACTATCACCCCGTGTTGACCACCATTTGTAAAGGCAGGTAATTTCATAACATTTGCAAACGTCTTTGCAGCCGCACTGACGAACTGGTGGTAGATTAAAATTTATTATAGCCTTAAAGAATTCAAGCATGTAGTATTTGAGGAAATAAGAGAGATCGGTTTTCAGGTAATAAATTTTGTAAATGGGATCTGTGTGCCACGGTCGCCCTCGACCGTGTCTTAAATATAACGCCAAAAAACCGCCTCACGCCTTCACCAAAGCTATGACAGTGCAGACTGGCGAGACTAAACTCTTATTATGCTTATATCTACCTCAGCCCCAGTTTCTCCATCAGAACCTCAGACGACCCGTTAACCCTGCTCTTTACCTTTGCCACAATCAGGTAAACCCCGGAGCCGGCACGATGACCGCCATTAGTATAGAGGTTCCAGCTCATATCGACAGTTCCGGTGTAAGCCGATGCGTTCTTTTCAAAAACCGCATTGCCCGATGCATCATAGATCGTTACTCTCAGCTCTGAGGGGTAACCCGCCACAATCCTGAAATCAGCTTTTGCAGATGACAGGGATACCGGATTTGATCCGATAAAGATACCCTTTACAGGACGGCTGATTTTGTTTTCATTGACCGTAATATGGTTATTGAGAACCGAAGTCGATCCATTAATTGTAAAGGTCCCGTTTACATATTCTATTTCATAATTTGCGGCTGATGCACCGGAGGGGATTATTGAATACGTTCCGGGTTTTTCTCCGGGTTCGCGTTCGACAACAAGACCGCTTACCGCACTTGAGTTATCACCCGCAACAAAGCCTATGTATGTCACAGTAAATACCGGATCCTCCTCATATCGTCCTTTTTCCGCATCGGCTGCCTTGATAGTAAGCGGTGCAGGAGTGATATCTGCAGTAATACCTGAGGGTTGGCTGATCGTATAATTAGAGGCACCGGTGCCGCTTATCGCATACCCGGAAGCCGTTATTGCCTTGCCGGTCCCGACTTTCTTGCTGGCAAATACCCCTGTTCCTTTGGTCAATGTTACGACATCGCCAGTAACAAGTCCGCTTAAAGTACCGCCTGAGAGGGTGGCTGCTGTTGTGCCGTTGTATACTTTATCTGCGGCAGTAACGCCCGTAACAGTGAGGGATTTTCTGGTGATATCTGCAGTTAAACCTGAGGGTTGGCTGATCGTATAATTAGAGGCATCTGTTCCGCTTAACGAATACCCGGAAGCCGTTATAGCCTTGCCGGTCCCGGCATTCTTGCTGGCAAAAACACCTGTCCCTTTGGTCAATGTTACGAGATCACCGGTAACAAGCCCGCTCAAAGTACCGCCTGAAAGGGTGGCTGCTGTTGTGCCGTTGTATACCTTATCTGCGGCAGTAACGCCCGTAACAGTGAGTGATTTTTTGGTGATATCTGCAGTTAAACCTGAGGGCTGACTTGTTAGGGTGTAGTTGGATGCATCTGTGCCGCTTATCGCATACCCGGAAACCGTTGTTTGCAATATGTAAAGCACAAGGAAGTTGTAGGCGGCGGCGGAAAGACAGAAGAAAAAAACAATAGAAAAAGGGAAGACAGCCCCCATTAAAATGAAAGAGTCAAACGAATAAAAATAACAAGTATCATGTGTGTCTAATAGTTATTTTTAGACATCGTATCAAAGTTAGTGGCAACACGGTTTTGT
>JAAYYB010000389.1 GCA_012515615.1 Fibrobacter sp. | reverse complement strand
CTAATGATTGATTACCTAATATTTTAATGATGATTCCTTTGATGAACCATGGTTTGTCAACACACCTTACCAGCCTTTTTGAACCTCATAACTCTTGATTAATCCATTAATATTATGTACTTTTATAAGCTGATTATCAGACCTGACAAATGAGAAAAAGAATATCTTTGGACGAAACCAAAATTGCTAATCGCCAACCGGTTAAATCAAGGGCAAAATCATCTGCCATATACACCGGTATGCCGGAGGTCAGTCCTTTCAGAGATACTCTTGCAGGGGATGGACGTGAGGATTTCCTGAATTACATAGAATGGCTGGGACTGGGGAATGATCCAAATCCGGTTGTCCTTTCTTCCATGCACCATTATTATTATGATGCGGAAGAGATGAAAAATGTCAGGACTGTAGTCAACCTAATCAGGCTTAACCATATTAAAGAAATAAAGAGTTTTCTGTATTCAGTATCCCATATCCTGTCACCTAAATGTAACCTCATAGGATGTTTTATTGATACAAAAAAACATAATCCTTTTGTTCTGCAGAATAATGTCTCCGGGTCAGAGTCAAAAAGGATCTCTACCGCCCTGGAGAACGGCATTATGTCAAAAATCCCCTTCCTGAACAGGATCTACAGCATTTTTGATTCAAGAACAAATAAATATCTTGCAAAGAATGAAGTGACAGTTTTACTGGAGGATCATGGGTTTAAGGTACTGGACATGACAGACCTCAACGGAATAACGTATTTTCATGCAAAAAGAAAACCAAAGAATACAGGAAGCCATTAAAAAATTCAAAGTCGTTTTTTAACGACTTTTTTATTATGTGCATCATCAATTGAACTGAACTGCTTAAAAACATGAATTTCATCAGCCGCTTTATCGAATCCAGACTGATCCCTTTCGTAAGGAAATGGAATCTTCTGAATTTAATTATTGTGGTTATTGATATTGTAGCCATCACTCTGGCTTTTCAAAGCTCCTATTATATTAATTATTTTGAAACAGGTGGTTTCTTCTTCTCTACTCCCAGATTACTGAAACTCTATTTACTGATAGTACCATTCTGGCTTGTCCTGCTATACATATTAAAAGCCACCGAGATACCGCGTACAAAACGAATCAGCACACTATTCTACCAGTATTTTCAGTCAACAGTACTTATAGTTGTCCTCCTTCTTGTTTTCTATTTCGTATTCAAACTCTACCTTATCTCACGGCTTTTTCTCATCGAATTTGCCTTTTTTGGTTTTATTTTTCTATTACTAGCCAGACTGCTGGAATATGGGTTCTTCCGTACATACAGGACAAAAGGGTATAATTATTTGAATATTGCCCTGATTGCCGATGAATCAGCAATTAAATTCATTGATAAACTATTCAGCAGGAAAGAATGGGGTTACCGTATAGTGGAGGTTTTTTCAGATTCAGCGAAAGTGAGAAACAAATACAAGGAGGTCGTTGAAGTTCTTCCGGAACGATATGGCAGGGTCCTTTACGATTATATGGAAATTGAACCTATTGATGAGGTTTGGTATGTTAAGAAAAGTATTTCAGCTGCAGATGTGAGGAACATTGTCAGATCATGTGAAGAACTGGGAGTTACTTTCCGGG
>JAAYYB010000384.1 GCA_012515615.1 Fibrobacter sp. | reverse complement strand
CATGTTGCCCCTCCTTATTGAGATAAGTAATAACGTACTCAACACCAACATTTTCCTTTGGTATCTCGTGAATATCCAGGGCAATCTCAGCCTTATAGTCATGTCCTGAATGATACACATTTCCGTCCTGACTTGTGACAATTAGTGCGGTAAAAGTTTCCATCTTTTCACAAGTGGCTCCAATTGACTTTGCATTAACTCGGTAGCAGGGGAAGTAAACTTAAAGGTATCCCCGGTAAGGCTATCACGTATATGTGATTCTGTAATATTCCACACCATGAACCTTATTTTTCTCAAAGTCATCTGAGTTGTCAGCTCCAGGTATTTTTCGATGATCAGTGCCAGAAAGCAAATTAGAACGTGCGATTTGATTGCATCCTCCTTCTGATGATATATAGGCCGCGCCTCAAGGTCATTCTTGCTCATTCGAAATGATTGTTCTACGCGCCACAAATGATGATATCTTTCAATAACCTGTTGTGCAGGAAGTTGAGACTCCGGCAAATTAGTGCAGTAACCCTTTATTCCCAGTAGTAGTCTTCTTTTCTCGATCAGCGCAGTATTAAGCACGATTTTTTCTTTGGATACCCTTTTGATAAACTTGGCCTTTGCGCCTGAAGATTGTTTAGCGACCAGATCTTCTGCCTTCTGAACTAATTTATTCAGGTCATTTAACTCCTTCTTGTAGCGTGCAGAGGAGAAGTCACATATCAAGTCACCATGTCTGGAATGCAATCTTGTTATGGCCCCATTCACTTCGCTTAAAGCGCCGTGGACTTGCTTTACTGTACCCAGGCTACTATTGGCCAGCCGGGCGCCTACAATATATGATAAACCTTTCTCCCTGAGCTCGGCCAGCCTTTCATCATCAAGCATGGCAGCATCTGCAACGATTATGGGCTTAGTGTCGGGATGTTTGGCAATAAAGTTTTCAACTACAGGTAGCATGGTTTTCCCTTCAAAGGTATTGCCTGCAAAGACATCGTAAGACAGAGGAAAACCTGCTTGCGTAACCAGCAGGCCTATAACTATCTGCGGTTGCTGTGATTTGTTGTCTTTGCTAAACCCCTGCACCTTAAGCTCGTCAGGTTTAAAAGACTCAAAGTACAGAGTGGTTACATCGTAAAGTACATAGTAAAATTGCTCCTTAAAAAGATGCCTGGCTACATTGTATGCCCGCTGTTCAATGTCTGCTTTCCAGCTTATTAACTTGGGTATTGTACGATATATACGCTGTGAGTATTTGATCTCAAAGTAGCGAGAAAGTAACTCTAGAGATCGTAGTTTTGAGGCCGGCTCAATTAACCTGATAATGGCCAGATCAAGTAAGAGAGCTGGCAGTTGTGTTAGTTGACATTCCTCGAAGCAGCGCTTAAAAAACTGATATGCAAAATCATGGGTAACTCTGACGCATTCGCTTCTTTCAACAACCAGGACATTTTGCCTTTGCCCAGGGAATAGATTTGGCTGCCGGGTATACTTTTCAATCCATGTACTGGCCTTGTTAATAAGCAGATCCCTTTCAATATCATCCCTGGCGCTACCAATATGCTTGACAATCTTTGCGCTGTGCCCGGTATATTGAACCACTTGTATGGCTGTAGATCCTGACTTTGTCTTAACCTTTCTGATCCTGAGCATAGGACAAAAATAGGCGTTAGTGCGGTAAAAATCAATTTTTTGATTTTTTTATCATTCATTTTCAATGTGTTAAAAAATGAAACCGCACTAATTTTACCGAGCGTCACAAGTCAGGATAAATACGCCCGCCGTCAATGGCATCTGGCTGAAAACAACGACCTTAAATACCAGTTTCTTTCTGTATTCGACCAACAAATGGTTGATCTACAAAATGATTTCAGGGTTCTTGATAACATGTACAT
>JAAYYB010000411.1 GCA_012515615.1 Fibrobacter sp. | reverse complement strand
TCAAAAAGGCCGCGGCCGCTTTGAGACAGGGCGGACACCTGCTGATGGACTTCGACCTGCACGGCAATCCCGAAGCCGTCTTCAACCGCTTAAAGCAGAGCAGCTATTTCCAAGGCACCGACGAGTTCGGCACGACCGGAAAAACGGTCGGTTACGGCAGCGTCTTCGACCCCGTCACCCGCATCTGCGACGGTCCGAGACACTGGGAGCTGACGGCCAACAACGGCGAGACCTTCATCTACCCAAGCGGCGGCTGTCACAAGCACATTCCGACGCAGCGGCAAATCTGGGGTTGGATCGAGGACGCGGGGCTCACCGTCGAGCGCACCTATAAAGGGTACACCGACGAACCCGTCCCCGATCCCGTCGGAGGATATTGCAAAGCCACCGTCTGGGCGCGGAAAAACTGAGATCAAGCAAAGAGGGGCGGCGCCGATCGGCGCCGCCCCTCTTGGAAATCAGAAATCAGAAATTGGAAATTGGGAATTGGAGGAGTACGCCTGTCGTCCTGAGCGTAAAATTTTTTTGTAACGCTTGCGCACGAAGGATCCCGTTGCCACAAATCCGCCGGCACAAAAAACGGGCACAAAAATTGGCAGTACGTCTGATATTTTTTAAATAAAAACCGCACATTTTCCGTTGTTTATACTGATTTGGCACGCAAATACGACGTTTTTGCATAAAATTTTCTAAAACCCTTTTCAAAAGGCAAAAATACTGGTATAATAATACGGTTGTATACTTGACCGCTAAGCGTCAGCAACCATGGAGGTAAAAAATGAGTCAAAAATATGTCTATTTGTTTTCCGAGGGAAACGGGAAAATGCGCGAGCTGCTGGGCGGAAAAGGCGCCAACCTCGCGGAGATGACAAACCTCGGCCTGCCCGTCCCGCAGGGCTTCACCATCACCACCGAGGCCTGCACGAGGTATTATGAGGACGGCAAAAAAATCGCCCCCGAAATCGAAAAAGAGATTTATGAATATCTGGCGACGATGGAAAAGGTCTGCGGCAAGAGGTTCGGCGATGCTCAAAACCCGCTGCTGGTCTCCGTCCGTTCCGGCTCCCGCGCCTCAATGCCCGGTATGATGGATACGGTTTTGAACCTCGGCTTGAATGATACCGTTGTCGAGGGGCTCGCCGCGCTGACCGGCAACCCTCGCTTTGCCTATGACAGCTACCGCCGGTTCATCCAGATGTTTTCCGACGTCGTCATGGAGCTGTCCAAGAAGGACTTTGAAAAGATCATCGATCAACTCAAGGAAAAGCGCGGCATCACGGCCGACCTCGATCTGAACGAAGACGATATGAAAACGCTCGTCACGCTGTTCAAGGCGTATTACAGGGAAAAACGCGGCGCGGACTTCCCGTCCGACCCCAAAGTCCAGCTGATGGAGGCCGTCAAGGCGGTCTTCCGCTCGTGGGACAACCCCCGCGCGATCTATTACCGCAAGGAAAACGACATCCCCTATTCCTGGGGGACCGCCGTCAACGTCCAGTCGATGGTGTTCGGCAATATGGGCGCCACTTCCGGCACCGGCGTCGCGTTCACGCGCAATCCCGCCACCGGAGAGAAGAAGCTCTACGGCGAATTTTTGATGAACGCGCAGGGTGAGGACGTCGTCGCGGGCATCCGCACCCCGCAGACCATAGACCACCTGTACGAGGTTATGCCCGAGGTCTACAGCCAGTTCGCCGAGTTTGCGGACAACCT
>JAAYYB010000109.1 GCA_012515615.1 Fibrobacter sp. | reverse complement strand
CACCTGATCCGGCACCTTTAGTATACTTAAACCAATGCGTCGCTTCGCTCCGGATCAGGCTGCCGAATAGCGCCGGAATCGGGTGCCGAATAGACCGGAATACGCAATTAATTCCATGCTAAATGATGAAAATAACCTAATGCTCATTTGCATTTTGGCTCAATAAACCACAGGGCAATACATGCCCTTACAGTTGAAAAATCTTCCCTTGCAGTCTGTTCATATTAGAATTTTTTGGGTTCGTAAAGAGTAATAGTTTACAGGTGAGCGACTACAAATCGACTACATTTTCAGAGTAATTGAGAGTAAACCGGGGCGGGTATTAAAAGCGTATAGAAATAAAAAACCCCTCAAATCTGCTCAACTTCGGCATTTTTGAGGGGTTTTAAGATGGTAGCCCCACGGGGAATCGAACCCCGGTTTTATGGCTGAGAACCATTGAACCATACTTAAAAATCTGCTTTTTTACGCAATTTTCAGCAATTTTAAACATTCTGCCCTCCGGAAGCCTTCACAATGCCTTCACAGTGCCCTATGCCCGGAGTTTCCCATTGAATGAGACCTAATGCTTTTTTGGGTTCCCTGTGGTAGTAATCACGCAACATATTAGTTTTCCAGTTTGCCACCGTGAGCACAACCTGTTCCGGTGTACCGCGGTCAATCATATTCGTTGCGCTTATATGCCGGGTAGAGTGAAAGGTAATCCCGGTAATTTTGGCTTTCTTCAGGCAGTATTTATATGCTCTCCGAAAGTTTCCCAAGGGCCTGCATATCCCGTCTTCATCCCGCCTGAAAAACAGGTATTCGGTATCTTTAGGAAGGTTCCGAAAATAACTCAGCATATTAGGGGGAATCGGCTTATAGTTGCCTTCATCGTTTTTGCTCTCCCCGTTTCTTATCCGGATCACGTTATTAATCAAATCCAGATCCCCGATTTTAGAATTGACAAGCTCATTTTTTCGGCAGGGAACTTGGAGCGCAAATTTTACGATAGACAGAATATGCGGTCTCTCACTCTCTACAATAGCCAGAAGGGAATCAATCTGCTCTGGTGACAAATAAGCATCTTTGGCAATCTGTTTTACTTTTGGAAATCGGATTTTATCAATAGGGTTTGTTTTTACAACCTTTAATTTTAACCCCACGTTAAAAGCCGCTTTTACAATTTCTATTGTCCGGTTCACTTTTGCCGGGGAAGCCTTCCTGCCCGGAATAGCTTCGCCGTGCTTGTTTCGGACAATATGCCTTTCTATTTCCAACCATGCCTCGAACCGATCAACAAAACTGTTCAGGGGACACATTCCCAATTCCGTTTTTATTCGATCGATCTTCTTTTCATGGGATATACTCAGCTTGCCGCATTTGCTCAGGTAGTCTTTATACAGACTAAGCAATTCACCAAATGTACTTATCTTACGGTTATCTATCAAAGAACGATTTTCCGGCACTCCTGATCGTATTTCGGCTTTTAATTCTTCGTGCCTTGATTTCGCCTGCTCTCTGGTGCAAGATAGCGTATCCTGCTTAGAAACTATCTTGCCGTCAATTCTGACGCGGGCAACAATACAGTATTTGCCGGTTTTGGTTCTATGAATCATAGTGCCCCCATAGAACCGCAACGCAACAATAGTATACTATTTTGCCCGTTCTCATGCTACCTTATGCCTTTTCGGGTAATAACAGTTCACCAATTGCCAGCCGCTTTTCAATGTCGATCCTCTTGAATCTCCAGAGGCGACCAACCCGGACCGCTCCAGGAAGTCTTTTTGTTGCAATGTGCTTGTCAATAAATTTTTTGGATACATTCAGGTATTCCGCAAGCTCACCAGGACTGAAATACTCTTGATTTTCTACCACTATTTACCCCCTTCTACTATGTGTTCATACTCAATATATGGGGTAAAGCGGGAAAACGGGAAAAGCAAAGCTTCATAATCACCACCATTCCCCCGAATTCCATAACTGCAGGACATAATCTTTAATTGCGGCATGAAGTCCACCATTTGCCGGATGAACAAAAATAGACGTGCCGGTATTGCAGGAGAGAATTACCTGCACCTTATCGACATTAAATTTCAGCCGGACCATTGATTTTAGATACTCCTTGAACTTCTTGACCTGTTCCGGATCGTTATCAGCCGCATCCGGGCCAGTGTGATGCATAAATACTTTCACCTGTGAAGACATATTGTTTCCCCGGTCTATTTGTACCCTTTAGCCTGGTTAAGTGCCTTTGAAATAGCATCAACCGCCGCGCTTGTACGGTTTGCCCCTTTATACTTGCCTTCTTTAAGGTGCTCCGTTCCGTGTATGCTCTTGAAGCTGGTAATACCCATATCTATCAGAGTTTTCAGGGCATGCTGCTTGAAAACGCCATTTTGACTTGAGCCAGAGAAACGCGATATTCTACTGGATTGCCCGACCTCCCTTAGAAACTGAGCTTTGAAACCCTCGATATCAGGTTCTGCATCTTTTATCCTGATTATGGCATGAGCTGAGCCTGGTTTTCTTTCGATAATCTCAAAATTAGTGAATCCAAGATTATTCACGTCGTGAACCTCTCTAATTTCCGCGCCGCCTGCCCCTCTGTTATATACCAGTTTACCCATACTAAAAGCTCCCTGTGAGAAGTTTTTTAACTGCTACTCCTTCAGATATGTTGGTGCAAAACATGAAAACATGAAAACCACATCGGAATTATTACCAAAGCCCGGATTTCCATGCCTCATTTAATAAGTCTCTCATTTCAAAATAAAGACCCTGATCAAAAGGAAAGATCCAGATAGCCAACCTCGAAGCAAGATTTATTGAAGGTTTGATACATTTGTAAATTCTTTGAACTTTGGTTCTAAGTAAGTTTAAGGATCGATTTACTACTCTGGCATTATCAAGATCCTGATAAAGGAAACTATTCTTAACATCTGCACTCATCAGGAAACCCTTCTTTTAAAAATTGCTTTTCAAGGATAGAAGCTGAACAGTTTTTGTCAAAAATCTTCAGTGAACATATTGCATCTGATAAGGTCTTTAATCCCACACTGTCAATCTGTTCACTTGGAAGCTGGTCCGGATTAAACACCTCTCCTGGACCCGTCCACTTTTCCAAAAAGGCATCAACCACAGCTTTGTAAAGAGGTTCCATCCAATCGGGGTGATCCTTTTGCAATAAATCACCAATGCGAGTGTAAATATATCGCCTTGCTTTATT
>JAAYYB010000108.1 GCA_012515615.1 Fibrobacter sp. | reverse complement strand
GCATAATAGGAACCTGCCGGGAATTCGACGGGTCCTCTGATTTTATCACCATGCCCGGCACTTCAAATGGAAAAGTGAATTTTGAACAGAATGATGAGTACACATTAAGTGTCTGGGTCAGGCACGATACATTCGACGGGACATCACATTGTATCGTGTCAAAGGGATACGAGCAGCACTATCTAAGGTCAACCTATATCTCCCAGCCGCCGTCACTGGTACCGCAGTGGGAATTCGTGGAATTCGGTGAAGCAGGAGGTACAGGCACCTGGTATGCCCTGAACGGAGCGATTACAGAAAAACAATGGTCTCATGTTGTTGGAATACGGCATGGAGGAAAACAGCTGCTCTATTGTGATGGCGTTTTAGTTGACAGTACTACCGACATCTGGCAGAACACAGTTTCCAGAAACACCGGCAACGACCTTTACATCGGCAGATTTGCAGAAGCGATTACTGTACCGGTGCCTGAGGGCTTCTGCTATTTCAAAGGGAGCATCGATGAAGTACGCATCCTCAACAGGGCACAAAGCCCTGACTGGGTGCGGCTTTGTTATATGAACCAGAGAACAGACGACCGACTGGTCGTTTTCAGATAACCGGGGCAGGTCTTCGGCCGAGACTCTGTCGTATGGAATTATCAAAATATTTATTAATTATCAGGAGGAATTTATGCATAGTTTAAAAAGTTGTTTTCTCAAAATGACTTTTGCATGTCTGTTTATGGTGTTTACCATGTACGCACAGAAACCACAGTTAAAAGGAAGCGATCTGGTGTGCAACGGTGAATCATTTTTTGAAATGACTCAAATTCGTAACGAACTTTCCAACCTGGCACGGGCAGATGGAGTACTTATCGGAAATGATAATTTCAATCAGGTTGCGGCATCTGGCCAACCCATATCCGTTATTAAGAATAACTTTATAAACTGTAAACCTCAGCCTAAATATCTTGTAACTGATGGTGGCGGTATCGATTTGTTTAGGGGCAGTTGCCAGCCCGGTGACAAGAATTGTTCCTTAATTCAAACTGTAAAAAAAGAATTTTTATTGTATATTGACGAAATTAAAAAAAGCAATGTGAAAGCATTTGTGTGGATGGGATATCCTGAAGCTCCAGGTAACCCAGGCCTGACAACCAACCAGGCTATATGGACTGAGGTAACTAAGGAAATTATAGCTCAAATAACCGAACCTAAAGCAATCTATGTTGATTTACTTCCTGTATATAAAGGACATTATAACGAATATTTTAACCCGGGTGACGGCCTTCACCCTAACCTGGCTGGTAGTAAAGCAGCAGCTAAAGCGTTCTGGGATGCAATGAAAGCAGATAATTATGCTTTTTTCGATACCCTCGGACCGGTATCTGTATTTAAACCGGCTGTTAGCAACAACAAGGTCTTATCTGCTCATATTCTCAGCCAGGTATTGAAAAACGGCAATCTATCTGTGTCATTATCTGTTTATCAGCCATCAAATATCGTTTTGAATCTGACAACAATTTCCGGACGTAACATCCTCAAGGCAGAACAGTTTGCAAGAAGCCATGGACAACAGACTCTCATGTTTCCAATCGGTTCCGTTGCCCCCGGAATTTATAATTGTCAGGTTAAAGCCGGACAATTGACAGCACAGTCGACACTGCTTGTACCGTAATCAGTTTCTGTTCAAAATACAACGAATTTGTCATGCCCGAGTTGTTTTATCGGGCATCCATTATTTTAAAGAAAAACGAAGTGAAAACAACTTCTTCAGCGATGAATCATTTAATGACCGGATATTTTCCTTATCCGGTTAATTACACGTCTCTGTATGAGGATAGTTTTTCAAGGGGGTAAAATGTCAAAAAAAACGGTTTTGACCTTATTGGTCTTCTTGATTATTTCAACCGGGTACAGTCAGGTGATTATTTCCGGAACTATCCTTGATAGTCGCACTAAAGCACCCGTGAGTGCTGCAACTGTCAAATTGATGGGGTTAAACATTTTCACCACTACCGATGACGACGGAAAGTTCAACATCTCATCTACATCTATTGCCGGAATCCACGATAGCCGTCTGCAGAAAGCCCCTGCATTCAATTCTGAGAGGCTGCTGTTTTTGCATAAATCTGAAGGATTTGCGAATGTCTCAATATTAGATCTTTCCGGAAGACAATGTGCCCAGATCTTTAACGGAATGCTTACCGGCGGATTCTGGCGGATAATACCACCAGATCTCTCCCCGGGTATATATCTCTGCAGGATTCAAACATCCTGGGGCGTTCATGCAGTCCAGTTCCTCTCTCAAAAGACAATCGTCGGTACATCCAATGGAAAGATGCAGAGTTTATCGGTGGATGATGTAGGGTTACATACCGGCACAGTTTCTAAAAAGGCCGCCCCACCCCTTCCGTTTGATTCACTCCAGGTTTCTAGAATGGGGTACCGATCTGTCATTTTCCCGCTTGATAATTATCAGCAAACAGGAATAACTATTCATCTTGAAGATACATCCGCATCTAATGTCAATATGGCTACTATAGTCCCTGACCCATCCTGGACATGTTTCATGCCCGATGGAATTCCACCACCTGAGGCGGGTGTGGCTGTATTCAGCATCAAACTGCAATACAGTGCAATTCATGATGTGGGGGTCACCAAGTTCGGCCACCGCCGTCAGTTCGATATAAGTGGTGGTACCATCACTGGGGCCCTAATCAATGGGACAGTTCTTACTGGCGGACTGGATTATGAACTGACACTTTCGAACGGATCGGTTGAGTTGGAGCAGATCAACATCCTTCGTGCGGGTAACACCTCAATACTGATGCGCAATGCAGGGGTTGCCCCTGCGGGAGCAGCTTACGTAAGGGTCGTTCTCGATTTTGAAGCTCCGAATTCAAGCCAGTATGCATGGCTTAATACCGTAAAGTTTGCCGCAAACCGTATCGTTGACAGTACAGAAAAAACCATTACACTTGACGTTTATAATATTTCGGATGCGGTTTTGCCGCAAAAACGTATTTATATTAAAGATCCTGAGAATGTCGACAATCAAACCTGGGAATGTTTAAAGCTGACCGGAAGCCAGGGCGCAAGTGTATTTACAGAAACTGTGATGCTGGGGAACTCTATTAGCATCGGGCAAAGCAAGCGTGGAAGTCGAAATATCATTCCAATCACTGGCGGGACAACCACCGGGAAAGTGGTGGGGGAGATATTAAATGGGGGCGCAGACTATCAGCTCTCGGGCCTTGATGCCAGGTACACGCTGGCAACCAATGACGGTGAGTTTATCATAGTCAGAAATTGCGGCTCAGGAGCGCTTGTTCCTGTTTTTGAGGCTCGTGTAGATGGCCGTTATAGTTATCTTAATGAGAACAAGTATCTGAGCTCCGGTCCTGGTATGGTTGGCGGCGGTGTGTCAATCACCTTTTATGAACGTAACTAGAAAAACACCGGAACAGCCAGATAGTGACTGGTGATTGTACCGGTTGCAGGTTCAATACAACCTGCAGCCGGATAAGGGTGAATTGCAATTATCTTATGTGCATAAAGGCTTTCACAAATTATTTTGCTGCAAAGTCTGAATGCACTTCATCTCTTCTCCGATGAATAATTCAGGTAAAAACAAAAAATTTCAGGGCAGGAGATCCCTATGCGAAAAATGATTAAAACTTTGATTATGATCGGTTTATTGTGCGGCAGTGCGTTTCCGTTCAAACTCGGTCTGGAGTTTCAAGCTGGTAGTCAGTTGTTGGTAGGTGCAAATATGCGTTTCTCGGATCTGCTTGAAATTAAACCGCAGCTGGGATTTAAGATCAACGATGCTTCAAGCCAGTTCAATATGGCTGTGAGCGGAAATTTTTATCTACCTGAATTAGGAGATCTGCAGCACTATGCCGGGGCAGGACTCTTTCTAAATGTTTATGAGGAACAGGATGAGCAATTCGGTATTGATGGGCATTATGGTCTGCGGTACGATATCAATAAAATATTTGGTGTATTCGGACAAGTCGGATTGGCTATGAACCTTGCCACTGAATTCGAAATGGCTTCATTCTCATCGGGTGTTGGTTGCACTTTTTACATAATTAACCGTTAGTAGAGGGATGGCTATAGTACCTTTCCCTTATGATTCGCCAATAAACAGGGGCGCTTTAAGGTCAGCAACAGTGTATGGCCCCATAAGTTATGTATGAGAAAACCTGGCGGTGGCAATTGCTGGGTTTTCAGTCAGCTGGGTGCGTAAGAATCAGAACAAAGCCGCCTAACGGCTGATTACAATTTTGCCTCTTGATATGACTCCGTTTTTCTCGTAAATCAGCACTGTGTATGCTCCATGCGCAAGAGACGGTAACACATAAGTATTGTCTGGAAAATTTCCTGACAATACACACCTGCGGCCCCTGAGGTCATATATGGCGATCCGTGATATTTCCAAAGGCGAGTCTATCTTTAGAAGATTTCTGTGCATACTGAAAGCGATTCGGTTTTCTTTAATAGGGGAAGGCTTGCTGTTCACATCTGAAATACCGAGAGTGCTGCGTACTGCTTCAAGTGCATTTATCTTTCCGGCGCCCCATCTGTTTTGAGGAATTGTAAGCGGACCAGTCTTGTCATCTTTGATAGCGGTCTCACCGATTATCTGTTTTACCTTTTCGGGTGTAAGCGAGCCGTCGGCCTCAAGCATCAGTGCTGCGACTCCGGCTACAATAGGCGAGGACATTGAAGTCCCGGTCATGGCAATGTATCTTCCGGTGGGTCGGGCCGGTTCGGGCCAGACTACAACCTGCCCTTGATCGGGGTTTCCGTTTCTGCTCATGGCTCCGATAATTGTTGAACCGGGGGCAACTATGTCCGGCTTGATCCTCCCGTCAATAGTAGGGCCGGTAGCTGAAAATTCCATGAGTTCACCATAAACTCTTCCCCTTGGCACAAGTGTACCGTCCCAGAGAGTAACTTCGGTTCTTCCGGCGTATGAGCCTACTGTGATTATTCTATTTGCCGTTCCGCCGATTTCATTTACACTGTACAGTGAATCACCATCAAAAAAACCTTCCATTGCGAAACTTTTCATCGGTACTTTTGCAGGATTCCAGGTATGAATCTTCTGTGTGTTTTTCCCGGCTGTGACCTGAAAACCCATAAACAGGCGCGGGTTTTTCGTTCTGCCGCTAACATATGCATGAGGTTTTCGGTTCAAAGGGCTCGAGCGTTCGATTCCAATCTGAAAGGTAAATGTGTCCGTCAATCCGCTCTGGGAATCTTTCCAGAGAATAGCATCGGGAAGATAACGTATAGAGCTGGATGTTGTGAATCGTGTTGAACTTTGCCTGTAATTGAGACTGATCGTATCTATTATTAGAAATGAGACACTGAATGTTTTACCCGACTCGCCCCAGATATCCGCATATGAGTAATATGCTGAATCACCGCTGCTAAAGACAGGGGTTACAAAGGTGCCTTCAGTCTGATTTGCGGCCAGATTGAAAAGGACATGTGTTTTTCTGTCGTAATCATTCCCGACCGCTCCCACTATAATTTTACCGGGACCGCTGATTGAATCAACAAACCTGTCAAACAGGGAAGTGCCGTCACGGGGCCCGGAGGCCATCCCTATGCTGAGATTTACAACGCAGGGGAGTTTAAGGGAATCGGCCAGAGAAAAGAACCAGTCAAGTCCGTTTACCAGTTCAGCTTCAGTAGAGTTCTGATACTTGACGCCTGCAATGATGGCATCTGGCGCTACCCCATGATAGTTATAAGTTCTGTCAGATCCGGCAATCAGGCTGGCAACGTGGGTGCCGTGAAAGTGCCCGCCTGAGCCAAACAGAGTATCTTTAATCAATTCATCGTGGCGCTTGACAACACCGTAGCCGTAGCGGTTGCTGTGGGGGGCTGAAGTGTCGGATTGATTCCAGAGAGCTATGAATCTGGTGACTCCGGAACTGTCAAGAAATGCGGGATGTCTGGTGTCAAACTCTGTATCCATCACCCCGACAAGCACATTTTTCCCTGAAAAATGTTCCGGTAGATCACTGGGTCTGGTCCCGATCACTTCATCAGCATGAATCTGATTTCGCACTGAATCCATTTGCGTAAACCCCTGTGCTCCTTCACTGACATAAAGTACACCATCGAGAGCTGTCAGATAGGGGATCAGATCCTCGTGGCACTCGGCTGTTACAATGTTGAATCTTTGGGAGATAAAACGGCACCCGGCCCGGGAAAGTGATGACTGGCGAAAAGAGGCGTCGACCAGAAGAAGTACCTTTTTCCTTCCCTTATTTGGTGACAGTTGGCCGGACCTCTTATTAAGCTCGTCCTTATTTGGAATAACAGGTCTGCAGCCAACATCGAAATAGCCTGAAAAGCGGTTCTGGGCCCCTGAAACGAAAACGAAAGTCGATAATAAAAGAGTGAAAAAAACCGAATGAACTGGAATCATATACTAATTATACAATCAGATGTGCCGGTTTGCAGGGAAAAAGAGCCCGCACTGTTCTTCTCCATGAAATTCCAGAGATAATCCTTGGAGAATACGGTATATGAGGATATAACCAGAATCCAACGCCTTACATGTAACCTTCAGAACATCTGGTGCTGTGAAACGTTGCTTATTTTTTGAACAGTAAATCCATCAAATGATCCATTTTAGATGAATTTAAATGCTATTGGCCAAATCTGTTGCCCAAACAGGCTACACTTTTTTAACAAAATCTGAATTTCCGATATTTTTTTACGATATATTACTATATATCAGAAGAGGTCATCAGAAAAAAGGTTTTGCTTCAAAAGGCAAATGTGAACCGGGGCTAAATGAAAGAGATCTTCGAATATTTAGACTACAGGCTTTTGCTGCGGGATTTCTATGAGCATGCAAAGCAGACCAAGCCTTACTACTCATACCGTTTTATTGCCTCGCGTGTGGGTGTCAATCCCGGATTTCTATTCAGATTAATGAGTGGAAAGGTTCACATTGGGCTCAGGAAAATCGAGGTTTTTGCTGACCTGCTTGAACTAAGCGGAAGACAGCGTGAATATTTTACCGAACTGGTCCGATTGGGAAAAGCAAAACGGGATGAGGATGTGCAGGATGGTCTTAAAAAACTGCAATCAATCCGCGGGATACAATTCTCGACCATAGCAGATGATCAGATGGAATTTTTTGGTAAATGGCACCATATGGCAATGCGCAGTTTGTTAAGCATTTATCCTTTTAACGGGAAAAATTATCGCCGGCTCGGTGCGATGATGATTCCGCCACTTTCAGCCAATGAAGCCCGTGAATCAGTGAATTTGCTGGTTAGATTAGGATTGGTCAGTCCTGATCATGATGGAATTTACAAAGTTGCTGACACCTTTATATCCACAAAGGAAAAGTGGTCTTCAGCGGCTGTTCACGAATATCAAAAGGCCTCAATTGCACTTTCGCTTAAGGCACTTGATACTCTTTCAAAAGATATACGTGACGTATCGACTGTTACATTTACCTGTTCAAAAAATCAACTTGAGACACTGAGAGATCGTTTGCAGGAGATAAGACAGGGAATGCTCATAATGTCTCAGGATTGTCCTGGTGAAGATTGTGTTATGCAACTCAACCTTCAGCTCATCCCTGCAGCATTGGTAAAGAAGACAGAACTATGAGACTATGTTATACAGAGATCGGGATCTGGTTATGTCTGCTGATGCTTGCAAGCTGTTCTGATAATGTCATGATAAGTGGAGCCGGTGGACAGACCACAAATGGTATCACTGCGTCGGTTTATTATCCCGGTGGTGAGACAGCTGCAAATATCCCATTCATGGTACGTCCGGTGGAGTACCTCTCAGGGGTCAACAGTGAGCATGATCTGCCATATCAATCGAGTGTCAATGGGACGACAGACGATTCGGGTGTTTTTATCATTGATTCGCTTGAGAGTGGAGATTATGTAATCGAAATCAATGATGGAAAAGGATTCGCGATCGCTATCAGGCATTATATACCCGATTCAGCGGGGATCATCGATCTGGGTACTGACACTCTTTCTACTACAGGTGCAGTGTGTGGATATTTACCGCACGATGCACTGAACTCAAAAAACTGGTATGTTCAAATTTATGGATTAGAAAGAATAACAAGTATCGATCCACAAAGCGGCCATTTTTTATTTTCAGATTTACCTGCCGGCGACTTTACCTTCCGGTATATTTCATCAGACTCATCAGAGCCGCCGGTTGAAATCAGCAATGTAAATGTACGCTCAGATGATACAACCACAGTATCGGTTTATCCATCATGGCCGTATAGTGCAAAGTTCATTCTTAATACATCATCTTCCGGTGCTGATGTTCGTGAAAACGTGTTAGACTTTCCTGTTCTGATCCGGTTAACATCGAATAATTTTAATTTTTCGCAGGCAAAAGCGAACGGTGAAGATATCCGCTTTTGCAAAGCTGACGGCTCATCTTTGTCTTATGAAATAGAGCGATGGGATAGATTGCAGCAAAGAGCGGAAATCTGGGTAAAAATCGATACTGTGTATGGTAATAATCAGAAGCAAAGTTATACGATGTATTGGGGTAACCCCGGGGCCCGATCGCAATCCAGTTCAACAGCAGTGTTTGACAATAAAAACGGGTTCGCCGGAGTATGGCACTTGAGCGAGACTGCCGGTTCAAGTGCTGCTGATGCTACCGGTAACGGTTATGAAGGTCTTTACAATGGATCCCTCCCCAACAGTGAACACAGTCACCTGGGTATTTGCCAGAGCATTGTGAAACCCGATAGTGATTTTGTCAATTTGGGAAACATATTGAATCCGGGCATGGGAAATATTTCAATCAGCATCTGGATTAAACGCGGATCGATGACCTATCCACAGGCATTGATTGCTAAAACAAATGGCGACCTTCCTTCAAAAAATTACGGGTATCTTTTATCGATTGATCCGGGAAATTTTCCTCACTTCAACATAGCCGCGGGCGCAAGTGCCTG
>JAAYYB010000107.1 GCA_012515615.1 Fibrobacter sp. | reverse complement strand
ATTTGCCCAGATGTTTGTAGATATGGGAGGCGCCCTTCCATTACCCACCAAGATTGTTATGGACATTTCCGATTTCCTCCAGCACTATTTCATTCTTATTTTCCTCGTAGCAGGTGGAGCCGCCTTTGCCTTCTCTTACTATTATAAAACCGAAGATGGTAAATTGCGTATCGATGGGATCAAGCTTAAAATCCCGGTGCTTGGTGATCTGGAAAGAAAGAGTTCTATCAGCAGGTTCGCACAGACACTCTCCACACTGCTTTCAAGCGGTGTCACAATCATCGACGCACTTACGATCACAGCCAAGACAGCAGGAAACAAGGTTCTGGAGAAGGGAATACAAAAGACTTTGGAAAGGATCACCGGAGGATTAACCATTGCGGAGCCTCTTAAAGAAACCGGCGTCTTCCCCCCTATGGTGATTCATATGATCTCAGTCGGAGAAAAGACCGGAGATCTGGCAGATATGCTCAAAAAAATATCCGAGTTTTATCAGGAAGAGGTAGATGCTGCTATAGATGCCCTTACTTCAATTATTGAACCTATAATGATCATAGTCATGGGTGTCATAATCGGTGGAATACTTATTGCCATGTACCTTCCGATGTTTGATATGATAGGAACTATCAAATAATAAGAAATTGGGCTATCAGTTCAAAACAGGGCTGTAGACAATACTGGAGCCTGATAGTATACTCTTAACAGGTCTGACAAACTGATCAAAAATAAATCTAAAGATATGGATTTTTCTGCCGATATATTGAATAGGAACGAAAGGCGGTGATGGGAATGCGTATAAATGCGATTACCCAGCCATTACAGGCAGAGCTCAGAAAGGTCGATAGAGCAGCAAAGGCTGAAAAAGCCGGAAAAGCTCAGATTACAGACCGTTCCGAGTTTTCATCAGGTGCTCAGCGTCTCAACGAGACAAAAGCACAGTTCGAAACGATAGCCGCGACTCTCAATGCGCAGCCCGAAATCAGAAGCGAGAAAATCGCAGAGGTGAAGGCAAAGATTGAAAACGGCTATTACAATTCCGAAGAGTTCATCGATAAGCTTGCAGAAAAGCTGCTCAATGAATTCGGAATTAAGAACAGTGTTCGCTGAGTACTGAATAAGTTTAGCTAATCAGAGCTTGGATTTCAAAGGCGGGAGGCCACTCCTGCCTTTTTTATTTAAACTGCTTTATCAGTCCCCTTTATACATTCTCAGTCTTTTACAACGGGAACAGTGCTTAAGTCTTTTGATTGCTTTCTCTTTTATCTGGCGGACCCGTTCACGGGTTAAATTGAAGCGCTGTCCGATCTCCTCAAGAGTATGCGCGGTATCCTCTCCTATTCCAAAATAGAGTTTTACCACCTCTTTTTCCCTCTCAGAAAGCGTATCCAGCGTTCTGTCGATCTCATTCTGCAGCGATATATCCATGATACCATCATCGGGACTCTCCTGATTTTCATCCCGGAGAATATCAATGAGCTTTGCATCCTCACCTGATTGTATGGGGGCATCAAGTGACATATGTGCATTACCGATTTTTATGGTTTCACAGACTTCATCTTCATCCAGAGAGAGCTCATCAGCGATTTCCGATACATTGGGCAAACGGCAGAGTTTTTGTTCAAGCTTGCTTTGAGTTTTTCCGATTTTGTGGATCGTCCCCACCCTGTTAAGAGGGAGTTTTATAATTCGGGACTGTTCTGCCAATGCCTGCAGAATGGCCTGTCGAATCCACCAGACCGCATAGGAAATAAACTTGAAATTCTTTTTTTCATCAAATCTCTTAGCAGCTCTGATCAGACCCAGATTTCCCTCATTTATAAGATCACTCAGAGGAAGACCCTGGTTCTGGTAATTTCTGCAGACACTGACCACAAAGCGCAGATTCGCCTTGACCAGTTTCTCAAGCGCCTTTTTGTCACCTTTGCGTATACGGACGGCCTGCTTTGCTTCTTCTTCCAGACTCAATGTCTTATGTTTACTGATCTCTTTAAGATAAAGAGCCAGAGAACTGTCATCAGATAGAAAACGGTTGGTGTCAGTTGTTACCGAGGCCATATTTTTATTTGCAGGTAATATTTTGAATATGAAACGTTATTTTATACCTGACTTATGCACCCGGGAAGGGGATGAAGTGCGTTTAGACCTTGTAGTAGAAAGGCTTGAACAAATCGCAGATGCACCACACTGGTGGTACATCAAGATTTGTGAAAGCATTTATGCACAAGGAATAAATGCAATTCGCCCTGATCCGGGTGCATATGTCAGGTTATAGATCAGTAAATATATAATTTGCAAGTTAAGATATCCAACAGCAAGCATCACAAGAATGTATTTTTAGCAGATATGTTTCCAACAAGACACGAATTATTGGCAGAATTCAGCGATCCGGTTTACACTCCCCACAGCTCATTTCCTGGCTTGAAGACCTTCAGCTGCCTGGAGAACTGGAAAAGCTGCCCGGTAGTGGAACTACCAAGATTGCGAATCGAAATTAACGGTCTGGATTACCTTCAGTTTTCCGCAGCCGGTGGTTCCGAATTCAACTCCCAACTCCGCTTCCAGCAGGACTGTTTCAGACTGTGGTACCAGGTGGACGGCACAGGCATACTCCAGAATGTTACCCGCAGTACCTTCGGAACAGCCCGCCCAGGGCTTCTTGGAGTCATGGAACGAGGTGAAAGGCACACATACCTTCACCAAAAGGGGAACTTTGAGTGTTTCCAGATTCTCTTCTCATTATTGCCTTCCAAGCAGGCAAAGTGCTACTGGAACTCAGAGATAGAGGGGAAAATTGTACTGGATGAAAAAGAGAGGATTTATTTCGAAAATCTCATTTTTGACCTTCTTCTGGTGATTTCTAAAGGAAAAGAGATCCTGGGATTGGCTTCAATCTCCCGCCTGCTTGAAATACTGGTTGTGCTGTTTAAGAAGGGGCTGATGATAGTAGATGAGAGCCGGTTTCCTAAAAATAAGGTTAAGAGTCTGGTAGCAAAGGCCAGGATTTTTATGGATCTGAATTATTCCAGTATTCAGCATCAGCGAAGCCTTGAACAGGAATGCGGTGTAGATGTCAATTACCTTAATATTATTTTTAAAAAGGAAACCGGTAAGACTCTTTATCAGTATATAACCGGTGTCAGGATGGAGCATGCCAAATATCTGCTTGAAACCACGGGCGATTCGATCTCTGATATAGCAGATAAAGTCGGTTACCCTAACGGCAACTCTTTTTCCCGCGCATTCAAACGGCAGGAAAACTGCGGGCCATTGGAATTCCGCAGCAGGCATCAGTGTATGGAAAGTAAAACAGAAAAAAATTCACAATTAGACCGGAGCCTGTATGGACCTGATAGTAAGTAAATTCGGAGGAAGTTCGGTAGCAACAAACGAGAAACTGATCCAGATCCTTAAAATCATTCAGATGAACCCAGACCGTAGATGCATAGTGCTTTCTGCACCCGGGAAAGCACCCGGACACAGCATAAAGGTTACAGATCTGCTGATCAGTGCCACAGAAAAAGCCCTGAACTCTCAGGATTACTCCCAGATTGTTACAGATCTCAAGAAGCGTTTCGTTTCCATATACGAGCCACTCAATGTGCCGGTATCCAGAATAGAGGAAGTTACAGGGGATCTGAATCGCCGACTTGCATCAGAGAAGAGTAACCGCGGACGTTTCCGTGATCTTGTTGTTTCTTCAGGAGAAGAATTCAACTGCCGT
Source organism: Fibrobacter sp. (assembly GCA_012515615.1). Lineage (GTDB taxonomy): Bacteria > Fibrobacterota > Chitinivibrionia > Chitinivibrionales > Chitinispirillaceae > JAAYIG01. Next base: position 725 of record JAAYYB010000107.1, on the reverse strand, counting down.
CTTTTTGCCGATTACCTGAAAATCGCCGGATTAGATGCTGTCTATGCCTGCCCCAGGGAGTCGGGCCTGTTTGTAACAGAATGTTTTGGCGACGCGCAGCCGCTTGCTGACACCGCGCTGAAGCTTTCCAGTTTGAAGAAGGTCTGCGCCCAGAAGGTAATCGTTTTCCCGGGATTTTTCGGCTACACTGAAAATGGAGATATCGCTACTTTCAGCAGAGGCGGATCTGATCTGACCGGAGCGATTCTGGCAGAAGCCCTTGATGCATCCGAATATGAGAACTGGACCGATGTTGATGGCATCTACTCATCTCATCCTGCGATGGTTTCCCAGCCCTTGCAGATTCCTGCACTCAGCTATAAAGAGATGCGGGAGCTCTCATATATGGGATTCAACGTCCTTCATGAGGAAGCTGTGCGTCCAGTGATGCGCAAGAAAATTCCGATCCGCCTGCGTAACACAAACAACATCAGCAATGAAGGGACTCTTATTGTTTCTGAGCGGCTGCCAAGCGAGCGTGATGTCATAGGAGTAGCATCGGACGGAGGCTACTGCAGCTTTACTCTTCAGAAGTTCTTGATGAACCGGGAAAAAGGATTTGGCCGGAGGCTTCTGTCTATTTTTGAGGATATGAACCTTTCCTACGAGCACTGCCCTTCCGGAGTAGATAATATCTCTGTGATTCTTGACCAGAACCAGCTCAAGCCTGAAGATGTCAATAACAT
>JAAYYB010000106.1 GCA_012515615.1 Fibrobacter sp. | reverse complement strand
TCTCGGTATTGTAAAAAGCTACTGTAAAGGTATCTTTTTGTGCAAAATTCGACCTGGAAACAGGCGTCTCTCTGGAAGACTCCTTTTTCATGCAGGCTGTGATCATTAGAAGCGAAAGCATCACCAGACAGTTAATATGTTTCAAAGCAGATACCATCTTTCTCGACAGAATCCGGGGTCCTTTTTGTGGCCAAATGGGGAACGGGAATTTAATAGAAACGATCGTCTTTTGTGATTTTAATATTATAATATAGTTACTATCAGGTACACATGGGATTAAAGATCTACCCATATTTTCGGGTGAGCACAGTTTCGCCCCGCCATGCTCCGGTAAAGCTCACAACATGAGCAGCAGGGTGCCGCGTCAGGCAAACAGTGTATTGGTACCTTTATTACTGTTATAGTGTTTTCGGGAAACAACAGATGCACAGGAAAGTAATATCATGAAAAACATTCTCTTTTCTCTCATTGTACTGATACTTTCTCAACAGGTCGCGGCGGAATTTACGATCCACATTCTGAATCCATGGCGTGCGGATACATCGCAGGCCCGGAGAGAGGCCCTGAGGCTTTCAGGAAACAGTGAGGTTGGACATTATCCCGGCAGTGATATGATTCCTGAAGGAGAGGGCTGGTTTGTGTACACTTACACGACCCTTGACTATGGTTACTCAATGGACCTTCTGACCTTTATCGGGCCTGACAGATGGTATGGAGAGGTTATCTACCCATTCAAGCTCTCTATAGACAGCCTGCTTGCTCCATATCCGGTTACTGTCAATGAACTCTGGATAATGATACCCGATTCAACAAAGCCGCCTCTGGTCTATGATACCCCTCCAGGCGGGAAAGTAATAAACATCTTTAACCCATGGCCGGATAACTCTCCGAGAATAATATCCGGTGACAACCCACCCTTACGTATGTACTCCAGAGAAGACATCTGCGGATGGTACACGTACCAATATCCCGGTACAGCCGCAGGGTTATCTAATATCAAGTTTACCGATTATTTCCAGACAAAAACCTATTCTGCTTCCGGGATGACTGACGGGCCCGCAATAGATCTGAGTTTAATTCTGGCCAGCCAGGATACCGTTTATATCCTTCCACGACCATTTCCATTCGGAGCGCCGTCCATTACCGCAACTTTCCCCGGCAGAACAGGAGAGTGCGGATACAGAAAGGTTTCGGGACTCTTCCGGGACTGGATACAAGACGAGGTCAGCTTCTTTAACAACCCTACAGGAATGAGTGGGGGTGACACTACCGGCATGGTTCTTCCAGTACTTACAGAAGAGGGAGACTTTAAACCTGCAAGGGACCCTTCAAGAACAGCCAGAAATGCAGAACAGCTCGAAACCTGGTTTAAAACAGCTAAATTTTCTGACGGATCAGATAACGATACATGCCTTGATATCATGCTCAGGAAAAGTGATGATGGCATGTGGACCTTTGATTCAGACTGGATGGGCGGATTTTTTATGCTCGACAGTTTCCAGAACCCCAATAATAAACAGTATGAGGATGTACGCAGGAGGATGCATAATTTTCACTTTACAATGGAGATGCACCTTCAGTTTATTTATCATCAGAACGCAGGACTGGAGTTTTATTTCCGGGGTGATGATGATGTCTGGGTATATGTCAATAACAGACTTGCAATAGACCTTGGCGGACTGCATGACAGGGCTCGTGACACGCTCATTTTAGACCAGATGAAAGATGAGCTGGGGCTTGTTGATGGTGAAATGTATTCGATGGATATGTTCTATGCCGAACGAAACCCTATCGGGGCCAATTTTATGATCCGCACCTCAATGGATCTGCGCAACAGCGATGAACTTTACTACAAAGAAACAGCTGCAGGAAACGGCAGCTATCAGTACGATGTCTGGCAGAGGATTCTCACCGAAGGAATCGGATGCGGCACCACAAGACTTATCGATGAAGAAGAACAGGCGCAGGTAAATTTTTTCATTGAGGGTCCCCAGTTTCCGCAGGATTCGCTCGTTCCTTTACCACCCGGAACACACTTTGGAGGCATAACAACAGATCCGAATAAATTCCGGGTCACTATTGACAGTACCAGTATAACAGGACTCGCTTCCGGAGAATACTACATAATTTTCAAAAGTACAGTAAACAAAGAACGCACAGGATATCTGACCTTTATAGTTCCGCCCAAGCCTCATCATCTTGACATATTGAACGATTCCATTCCCTTCGATCAAAAGCAGGATGCGTTCATAGACTCAATATTCATGAGCATTGAAAAAGATTCCTTCGAAATCTTTGCGGTTATCCGCGACTCAACCGGAAATTTCATCGAGCACGCAGGGTCTGCGGTCTGGGCCAGCAGAAATGAAGGAATTTTAACAGTTCATCCCTCCGCAACCGACCCATCAAGATGCACTGTCGTCAAAATTGACGGAGGCACGACATGGGTGGTAGTAAACGCAAACGGACTGAAGCCGGATTCAGTGAGAATAGTCGCTGACGCCAGACCGGATTATCCGCTTGTTTCATCTGCTTTAATGCTTGATAGTAATGGAGACAACATTCCCGATCTGCTCCAGGTCACCCTCAGCGATACATTTAAAACCGGCCAGACACTTACAACTGCGGAAATCAACTACCGTGGCAGCGTCTATTCCATTCCTTCGGCACAGTGTTCAATTTCAGAAAGAATACTGCATGTACCGTTTACATCATCATACGGCGCCGACGGAAGGCCCTCGGGAAATGTCACTATCATAATGGATGTAGAAGGTGAACAGGAGAGCCACAGCGGGCCTTTCACCGACGGGATCGGGCCCTCATTGTCAAGTGCAGATGTACTCGAAAATGAGAGCACCGATCCGGATATTATCTTCCTTACTTTCTCAGAGCCTTTGCATGCCACTACTGTAAGAGGTGAAGACCAGCTTCTGTTGATTAAATCATCGGGTGATACGATCCCCCTGGATATACTGGCCATTAACCACATAGAGAACGACTCTACTGTAAGTGTTTTACTTTCATCATCGCCGGGCAGACCCCTGCCCGGCGATCTGCTGCGGCTTCTTCCCGCAAGCCGTGGCGGGAAAATCTCCGAGTCTAACGGGATGCTCCCACACGATCTGAACCTGCCTGTAACTATCGGTTTCAGGGCAGGAGCCGCATCGATTGAACACTCCTGGTACAAGGATACCGATGCCGACGGGATAATTGACAGTGTGTACCTGCGGTTCAAGCGGCCGATACAAATTTCTGAATTTGACTCACTGAGAGTACAATGGGGATCAAAAGGTTACGTTATAGATCCGCAAAAACTGGTGCGCACCAGCGACTCGAGTTTTTCATTATTTGTCAAAAACTCGGTGGTCAGAAACGATCAGCCGTTAACTGATGGATTTATGGTTGTTGGAATAGAGTACAAAAATGTACCCGGGATAATAAGGTCATCATTTGTCACCGACAGCGCCGCACCGGTTCTGGTCTCTGCAACCCTTCATGCCGGCAGATTCAACATTTCCGGTACATCTGCCCCCGACACACTTGTCTGCAGTTACTCCGAAAACATACTGGTTCCCGGCAACAGTCCCTTTTACCTGTCAAACAATAAGGCGGAAAGATACAGACCAGTCTTTTCTCTTATTAACAATCCTGTCACATACATTGTAGGTTCATACGAACCACCCTCCATCTCACCCTCCGAAAATGACACTGTCTGGATTGACATCTCAGGTGCCGTCAGGGATACCTCCGGAAACCTGCAGTTAAACCCCGCCAACAGACGGGTACTGCTGAAACTGATCCAGGAAGACCCGGAGTGGATTGCACGGTCCGGCCCCAATCCGGTGAGACTTTCTATTTCCGGTGTGGATATTCAGGTAATGCCTGTTATGCCGGTTCCGATCTCCCGTTACAAAGCAACAATTACTATATATGATCCGCTAGGAAACCGCATTATCAATTCGGACATGACATTTCAGAATAGATATTTTCAATACTATTGGAACGGGTACAATCGCCGGGGCCGCAAGGTAGGAAATGGCGTCTACATAGCACAGGTAGCTGTATATGACAACAAAAAGGTATTGTGGACAAACAAGATTAATATCGCAGTAAAGAATTAGAAGAGGAGGTTCAGCGTTCAGCGTTCAGCGTTCGCCAAGTATGAACATCTTAACCTCTTAACGTTGAACCTTTGAACCTCTGAACGCTGAACGCTGAACGACCCGTCACAAAAAGAACTCAAATATCAGGTAAAACATAACCGCTGCAAGAGCGCTGAACAGCCCGTAAAGAAAAGGTTTTTTGTACCAGTCCCTCAGAAGCAACGATACATTTTCCATTCCGGTCTTTTTTCTTGCAATAGAGAGTATTTTGTTCTGGACATCTGAAGGGATCTCCTGTTCCTCAATTTTTTCGATATCCTCACCTACCATCCTTATCTCATCTGTATATTCCAGGCATTCCTGGCAATCATCCAGATGCTTTCTGACTTCCTCATCCCCGTCAAGCTGCAAGGCGCAGTTTACCAGGGAATCTTCGGTTGGATGATTTATGGCTGAGTATTTCATAATTCTTTCCTTACCAGACTTTCCTTTAACTTTTTAAGAGCTCTGAATGCTTTAACCCTTACAGAATTTTCGGTTATGCTCAGCATCCCTCCGATCTCTTTATATGAATAACCACATTTTATATGCAGGTAAATGATTCCCCTTTCGGTATCAGGCAGAATCGACAGTTCCTTCCAGATATAATGCGCATCAGAATCTTCATAAAAACTATCGGTTTCCTGGCTGTATTGAGTACGGAAACGGCTGAACCGGTTTGCCTTCCTGAAAAAATCCATACATGCATTACGGGCTATTGTAAAGAGCCATCTCTGGAGTTCGGTTTCATCGGTCGGGGCCTCTTTACATTTCCATAAGCTTGTGAATACATTCTGCAGGATATCATCAGCGGCTGCACGGCTTTTGGCCATCCACAGAATGAAATTGTAAAGCTTACGTCCGTACCCCTGATAAACTTTCTTAAACTCATTCTCCAGCACAGAGTACCCCGTATGTTAGTTAAACCCGTTTCTCCGGGCGGCCTTAGCCGCTTCATAGTACCTGTTAATATAAACGGCTTATGTTGAGGATTTGTTACAAGTTTTAAACAGAAATAAGCGGGTTCATTTCAGACCGGATCAACCGGGGAAAACCGATCCCAGGACACCCAGTACCTCTTCCCCCGGTATATCCGATCTTATTACCGATCTGCCCGGTTCAGCAGGAAGCACAAAGCGGATCTTCCCGGAGGCCACCTTTTTATCGGAAAACATATCAGCATACAGGTTCTGAGGATCGGGTCTGGAAGGAAGCTGCGGCAAAGGCATCGCAGATAAGAGTTCATTGTACAGATGCCATTCAGAGGGATTTATCGTCTTAACCCTTAAGCCCAGTTCGCAGGCACAACGCATGCCCCAGAAAACAGCTTCTCCATGAAGTACAGTTTCAAAGCCGAAGAAACGCTCGAGACTGTGCGCGAAAGTGTGGCCGAAATTGAGCATCGCACGTAATCCGCTGGTCTCAAACTGATCCTGCTCAACCACATCCGCTTTTATCCTTATACTCCGTGTGATTCCTTCTATGAGCTCCGTGTGGCTTCTACCAACCATTGATTGGTGATTTTTTGAAACGAAATCAAACATCCCGGGGCCGCCGATAAAAGCATTTTTAAACAGTTCAGCATAGCCACTGAGAAAATCCCGGTCAGAAAGTGTGTCTAAAAATGAGGTGTCGACAAAAACCCGGCTTGGCTGATGAAAAGCACCGACAAGGTTTTTTCCACGTGCATGATCCACCGCTGTCTTACCCCCGACACTGGAATCAACCATGGCAAGAAGAGTCGTAGGGATCTGAACATACCTTATACCCCGAAGAGCCGCAGAAGCCGCAAATCCGGTAATGTCTCCTACTACTCCTCCTCCAAATGCAAGCACTACACTTGACCTTTCGATTCTGGATTGAAGCAGAAAATCCATTACCCCGCTCCAGGTTTCTATCGTTTTAAACTTTTCACCGTCAGGGATAACGTGAACCGATAAACCAAGCGCATCTGTCCAGGTACTTATTAAACCGGAGTATATCCCGGCAAGCTTTTCGTTTGTAACAAGGACAAACCTGCTTTCAGGGAACATCTTTTTCAGGTGACCGGGAATATGAGATGAAATTCCATGTTCAAGTGTAACATCGTATGAGTGCTGCCCGAGATTGACTTTTATATCCATTTTCCGATCCGGTCTATGATTGTTTTTCTACATCAATGTTTGCACCTAAATTCCTGAAATCCTCTGCGAAACCCGGATAGGTGACACCCGCAGCCTCAGCGGTCTCAATCACAGTTTCTCCTTCAGCAATCATTCCTGCCAGAGCGAGAGCCATTATTACACGGTGGTCATAATGTCCATTTACAGTTGTCCCTTTGAGAGAACTCTTGCGCACTGTCAACCCGTCTTTTTCCTCCCTGATATCAGCTCCCATTTTTGACAGCTCAGCACACATTACCGCAATACGGTCAGTTTCCTTTATCCGTGCCTGTTGAACATTGATAAAACGTGTTTCTTTTTCCGAGGCGCATGCCAGGACAGAAAGTGCAGGCAGTGCATCGGGCATGTTGTTGAGGTCAACGACTCTCCCGTAAAGCCCGGTACCTGAGACCAGTACACCGTCTTTATTTACATCCACACCGGCCCCGGCAAGTTTTATGACATCAAAAATTCCCTTGTCCCCCTGAGGATCACTGAAATCAAGTCCGGTAAGGTTTACCTTTCCACCGGTAACCGCAGCCCCGACTGCCGCAAAGGTTGCGGATGAGAAATCAGAGGGAACAGAAATCTCAAATGGAGAGTAACTCTGGTCACCGGGGATATGAAAGCTACTGAAATCGGCTGTTCTGCTGTATTCTATTCCCTGTTTATCAAGCCACCACAAGGTCAGTTCCACATAAGGTTTCTCATGAAGATTGAAAACGCTGATCTCTGTGCTGCTGTCTTTGATAAGAGGGCAGGTCAATAGAAGGCTGGAGATAAACTGAGATGAAATACCATCTACACTTACTCTTCCTCCCTTGAGCGGCCCTTTGATAAAGAACGGAAGATCCCTGCCCGGGCTTTCCAGTTCATAAGAGGCTCCCAGTCCGCAAAGGGCATCCAGAAGAACCTTGAAAGGTCTTGATCTGAGCGAATCATCACCGTCAAAACGCCGGCCCCGGGATCCCAGAGCGGCTGCAGAGGCAAAAAGGTTGGTTCCTGTTCCGGAGTTGCCCAGGTCAAGTGACCCGCTGCCACGGTTGAAATCATCTCCGGTACCGGTAATCTTCACTCCCCCATCAAAAAATTCCACTCCTGCTCCCAGCCCCCGGGCGGCTTTCAGCGCAGAGGCACCATCACCTTCAAGGAGCGGATTGTGAATTACAGATGTCCCGTCTGCGAGTGCAGCGATCAGAAATGCCCTGATAGTGTGGGATTTTGAGGGTGGAATTGCGATATTACCCGACAATGTCGATTTGCGGACTTTCCATTTCATAAAATCTCCAGTTAACCGGCTATCAGGCTCTGCAGCTCTTCAATGCTGAAAATCTCCTCCGGGACATCAACATTAGTCCACAGCCGCAAAGATGCAAGTGCCTGATAAAGAAGCATCCTTAGTCCGTTCTGCACGCGGCACCCCGCAGATTCGGCTTCCTGAAGAAATCTTGTCTTCAGGGGATTATAAATAGAATCAAAAACAGTCATATTTTTATGGAAATATTGTGAAGGCAGAGGGGTTTGATCCGTCCGGGGATGCATCCCGACACTGGTACAGTTGACAAGAAGATCACATCTTCTGAATACCTCAGCCAGATTTTTATCATTAAAGCAGAGGGCCTGCACAGGCATTCCGGAAACATTGGTGACCTCAGAAGCCAGGGCTGCGACTTTTTCGATACTGCGGCCCACAAGTGTCAGAGAGTTCAGTTTTCTGTCAAGAGCAAGCGCAATTGACAGTGTCCTTGACGTGCCCCCGTTTCCCAGTATCACCACGTTGCGTTTATCCACAGGACTGCCGGCCCATTGAAGCGCCCTCTTGAAACCTTCAGGATCGGTCGTGGTTCCGCAAAGTCTTCCCCCGCTCATGTAGATAGTGTTAACTGTGCCTGTACACATGGAAAGTTCTGAAAGCGTATCACAGTAACGGGCCATGCCGACTTTGTGGGGAATAGTAATGTTTGCCCCGGCAAATGAAAAAGAACGAAAAGCATAAACCGCAGTATGAAGCGCCTGAGGCGGCACCTCTACCGGTATGTAAACATAGGGAAGCCCCAGAGTACGGAAGGCATGATTGTGAATCTGGGGAGAAAGAGAATGACTGACCGGGTACCCGAAAAGACAGACTATCCGGGTACTTCCTTTTATCTGCAAATCAAAACTCATATTGCCGACTCGCCCAGAAATGCCTTTACACGGTTTCTGCCGCTGTTTTTCGCTCTGTAAAGGGCAACATCGGCCTCCTCGATCATATCCAGAGGAGAGAGAATATCCCCTCTATACGTGGTGACCCCCAGTGATGCCGAGAGTCGGCCCTGCGGAAGAGCCTGCTCATTGACAAACCGATAATCAAAAATGGCCTGTCTTATATGCTCCGCCGTCTTCATTGCAAGACTGAGTGATTGTGAAGTAAGCAGAATCGTGAATTCCTCACCACCATACCTTGATACTGTGTCATCCAGGCTGCAGACTGCATGAAGTATCCTGACAGTCTCAATAAGGGCAATGTCCCCCTGGATATGGCCGTTAAGGTCATTATAGATTTTGAAATGATCAAGGTCCAGCATGATTAGAGAAAATATCCTGCCGGTCATGCGGGCCTGAAGAAAAAGCCTCTTAAACTCATCATCAAAAAAATGCCGGTTATACGCTTTGGTCAAATCATCTGTTATGGCACGGCTTGCGGTATCCACATACTCGTTTGCATCGATGATCTTGGGGTTGAGCACCCGTTTCTTTATATTAGTGTAGTAGTCAAGGGTAGCCACATGTATCCCTACATTGCGGCCAAGCTTTTCACTCAGTATGTACTTATGCTTGAGCATCTCTTTCCAGTCACGCTTGGCCTCTTCCTCCGGAAGCCTGATCTGCATCAGCGCGAAGATGAGATCCCGGTAGTAAGTACCTGGCTTCTTACCTATTGAATCCAGCAGAAACTCATCGTCCTGTATGTGATCAACAATATCACCGCTGACAATCTCAATGACCCTGCCGTCGGTCAGCTTCTTGAGATTATCAATGTCTTCTATATTTAAATTGGTGTCTTCCAGTTCGTTTAAGTGAGCTTCATCACTTAAATTTGAATTTTCCATATTTTTATCCATTTAAATATCCGCGCCGGAATTTATTACGGAACAGATCCCTATTCCTGTTTAAAACGAGTACTGAAGGCTATCAACGTATAATACGTTTATCTTACTTCTATTTGTAATCTAATATACCCAAGAACAAAATAGTTTTTGAAAAAATGCTATTATAAATTTTCTTGCCTTCAAGTTTTCCATATTTTATAATTACTGTAATGGATAAAGTATTGCTTAACCCGGTAATTCCAAGAATCGGTCAGTTCCTGAAGATCTACAGGGAAAAAACCGGTAAAAACCAAAGCGATATTGCAAACCAGGCTGGTATCTCTGTCAGCATGCTCAGCCAGATCGAAAGAGGTATCGTTTCTCCATCAATAGATACACTCATGATGGTCTGCAGCGCACTTGATCTGGCGCCGTCGGATTTGTTCAAAACTCTTTCCACCGAGCGTCCTGTCAGGATTCACCGGAAAGGGGAACGACTTACGATGCAGAGCGGAGGTGTGGGATATGAACAGCTTATGACCAGCTCTCATGGTCCCAACCAGCTTGAGATGTCTCTTCTTGAGATAGAGCCGGGCTCGGGTACGAAGATGAGCGATGATGGTCATGAAGGAATAGAAACCGGATACGCCCTGGCCGGAAGTGCGATATTGATAATTGATCAGACCGAGTACCGGATCGAAGAGGGCGACAGTTTCTATTTCAACTCCAGACTTCCACACCAGCTGCATAATTGCGGAAAGGTGACATTCAGGGCGGTGTTCAGTATCTCACCTCCCCATGTGGATTATCTGAAGAACAGCAGTGATTTTTCAGCCGATCGAGGCGAGTCTGTTGAACCATGAGTTTTGTCAGGTTCCCCCAAAAGGTGAGCCTGTTTGTTTTTTTTAGCAGCAGATAGATTTTCTAAATAGAATTTCCAGAAAGGGAAATTATGGGAAAGACAATCACCGAGAAGATTTTTGATGCCCATCTGGTGGACGAGCCCTTCCCCGGGGCAAAAGTACTGTCCCTGGATGTTGTAATGTGCCATGAGATAACCACCCCTATAGCGATTGCAGATCTGCAGTGGCGTGGAAAGGATCGTGTTTTCGATCCCTCAAAGATAAAGGCGGTTATAGACCATGTCACCCCAGCAAAAGATTCAAAAAGCGCGACTCAGGGTAAAATTCTCAGGGACTGGGCCGCCCGAAACGGGATTAAGGACTTCTTTGATATAGGACAGAACGGCGTCTGCCATGCCATTTTTCCGGAAAAAGGTTTTATAAGGCCCGGCTATACGGTGATCATGGGCGACAGCCACACCTGCACACACGGGGCGTTCGGGGCTTTTGCAGCCGGTGTTGGAACTACGGACCTTGAGGTAGGGATATTAAAAGGGGTTTGTGCATTCCGTCAACCCAGAAGTATCAAAATCAACCTTCACGGGGAACTCAAGCATGGAGTGTTTGCCAAAGATGTTATTCTTGAGGTGATACGCTCCCTCACTGTAAATGGTGCCACGGACCATGTTGTTGAATTTACCGGTGAAGTTGTCGGGCGCATGTCGATGGAAGAGCGGATGACCCTTTGCAATATGGCTGTTGAGGCTGGCGCGACCTCAGGGCTCTGCATGCCGGATGCAAACACGGTCGATTACCTCTGGCCGTTTATAGCCGGTGATTACAGCAGCAAAGATGCAGCGCTGGAAGAGTTCAGGAAGTGGCATTCCGATCCGGATGCATCTTACGCCAAAGAGCTCGACATAGACGTATCCACCCTGGAGCCGGTGGCAACAGTGGGCTACAAGCCCGACCAGGTCAAAAAGATCAGGGAACTGGGCGATGTAAAAATAGATCAGGTTTACATAGGAAGCTGCACGAACGGCAGGATTTCCGACCTTCGTATAGCCGCTTCCATAGTAAAGGGAACCAGGCTTGCCGCTGGAGTCAGAGGGATAGTGAGTCCTGCGACCCCGCAGATTTATGCCCAGGCCATGGCTGAAGGACTTCTGAAGATTTTCATGGATGCAGGGTACTGTGTAGTAAATCCCACCTGCGGAGCGTGTCTTGGAATGTCAACCGGTGTTCTGGCTGAAGGAGAGGTTTGTGTGTCAACCACCAACCGAAACTTCAACGGACGCATGGGTAAAGGTGGTATGGTTCATCTGGCAAGCCCGGCCAGTGCAGCGGCAAGCGGAATAAAAGGCCGTCTCAGTGATCCCAGGGATTATTTGACAAAATAGGATCGGACTGAAAAGAATCTAAAGACCGTTATTTGAAAGGACAATATATGAAAAGTTTTGGAGGTCCGGTACTTTTTCTGGACAGATCAGATATCAACACAGATGAGATAATACCCGCAAAGTACTTGACTGAAGTCAAAAAGGAGGCTCTCAAGCCATACCTTCTTGAAGACCTGAACATGGAGGGTTTCAATCCTGAT
>JAAYYB010000105.1 GCA_012515615.1 Fibrobacter sp. | reverse complement strand
TTTTAAAATTAAAAAAGTAGTCCGTCCCCGCTCAGGCGATAGTATATAATTAAAAAAGTGGTACGTCTCCACAAATACAGGGAAAGCCTATATGAAAAAAATCTGTTTTTTGGCAATTATTCTGGTCTGCCTGACGGCTTCTGCAAATGCATCATCAATTACTGTCACAGACACTATTCTTAAAAATACAGAATGGAACAGCGATACTGTTTTTATCCTTAAGCATATTGCGGTAGACACTGGAATAACACTCACAATCAAACCGGGTACCAGGGTTCTTTTTGGAACCCATTGCGCAATCTGGGTTCAGGGGACAATTGTTGCAGAAGGTAGTGCTGCAGATTCTATCTATTTCACTGCATTGGATACATCTGCCGGCTGGCGCGGGATACGGTATCACTGGCCTGATTCAGGGAATGATTTATCCTCTTTTTCTTACTGTGATTTCAGTTATGGCAAAGCAGATACTAATTCAAATTTGGGCTGGGATAATAATGGCGGTGCTCTCTATTTCAATAATTTCCTTAATGGTAACAGTCAGATGGCGTACATCAGGAATTGTACTTTTCACCATAACTCAGCTGATGGAAGCGGCGGGGCATTGTATTGTGTAAATAGAGCGAATGTCAGAGCTGTTGACTGCGTTTTTTTTCGGAACAATTCCGCTCTCAGCGGAGGAGCGATCGCTGTTAACCATATTTGTAAAGTTTATATCGAAAACTGTGAGATCCGCAATAATAGCGCAGCCAAAAATGGTGGCGGCGTATACATTAGAAGTAATGATGAATCAAAATTTATTAATTGTATAATTGCCGATAATATGGCAGCTGAGGGTGGTGGAGCGGGGTATATTCACTTCTATAGCTACCCGCGATTCTATAACTGTACGATCAGTAATAATACTGCGGGGGAGCGAGGCGGCGCGTTTTACGTCTTTGAATTTGTCAAACCCAGATTCTCAAACACGATTATCTGGAATAACAGTGCTCCAGAGGGTACACAGGTCTGGGTATATGACCCCGATTCTCGTCCGGAATTTCGTTTCTGTGTTGTAGAGGACGGAAAAAAAGGGATCGACGGTAATGGGTATGCTGGAAAATTTGATACCGTTTCTGTTGACGACCCTGAATTTGTCAATATGTTAAAGGGTAATTTTTCATTGTCTGCAAAATCGCCGTGTGTCAATGCTGGAACTTCGGTGCTTGAGAACGGTTTTGAATTGCCACTCAAGGATATCGCGGGTAATAAACGGATCAACCAGGGGATTGTTGATATTGGAGCGCTTGAATACACCGGTACAGTCGAAACGATAAGCAGGCCATTGGTTGACCACAAAAATCATAAAATTTCCTGTTCCAAATCAGGAGCCGGTTGTATTGTGATAGATCTATCTGCTTTTACGGAATCCAAGCCTTTAACAAATCTGACTGTGGATGTTTTTTCCCTGGCCGGAAGATTGATATACACATTATCCAGGACCAGTGTTTATTCGCATAAGCTTGAGTTGCCCGGGTTGAATAAGTATGGTTCAGGCATTTACTTTATAGAGCTCGGAGACGGGCACAGGCACCTGGGAACATTCTCTTTCAAGATGGATTGAGCAGTTGTGCTGTATTGTCAGGAATATCGCACTCTGTTTATTACCTGACTTATGCACCCGGGACTAAGGGTGAATTGTACTTATCCCTTGTGCATAAAGACTCTCACAAATATTTCTGCTGCAAGGTCTAAACGCACTTCGTCCCTCCCTGGATGCATTATTTGGATATTACCATTGTAGAACAGATGATCTTGTTTTCCAGTACCTCAGTTTCTATCTCCTGGTTCTTTATATAATCCAGGAAAAGTTTTTCCTTTTCAGGATATTTCTCTATCAGCTGGCTGCAACGGGTTTTTATTTTCACTAAAATGTCATCGTCTATACTTCTGATCTGGTCCTGGTTGCCGGTTTTTTCATCTTTGAGTTTCATCCCGGCCTTCGTAATCTGTTCTATAACCGAGGATCTCTTCTGAAGCGAAGGATGAGAAAAGTTGCTTAAATCGTCAATATAGCCGTCACTGATAATAAAAAAACCGTTTCGTTTCAGACAGCCGGAGAGAGTGGTTAAAGTCTGGAAATAATCTCCGAAAACAGGGCCGATTGAGCCCAATATTATGATATCAAAATCAGAGAGATTCCTGACAGCTATCCTGATGTCGTCTGTTTTGAAAAAACAAAGAGAACTTACTCTGAATTCTTCTGCTTTCCGTTTTGCGAATTCGATAAACTCCTCTATTCCATCAATACCCATGCAGTGACATCCTAATGCACCGGCAACCTTAACCGAAACGGCGCCTTTTCCACAACCAAGGTCAAGAACCCTGAGTGCCCTGTAATCTGAAGCATGTTTTTTTATGAGTCCGATTATTTCCTCCGGGTCGGAACCGATCTCCCAGAGGTCCTGAAGAATGAAGGGAAGAAAAGGGAAAATCTGCGTATCTGTTCCATCCATCGCTTTTACAATACTCTGTTTCATTGATTCCATATACATATAGAAATCCTTTCAGAAACTAGACTCTATACATAGAAATGAACAACAACCTTCCGCTTTTCATTATTTTTTTAATCTGTCACAAATCTTCTCACCTTCACTGACCATCATTGCCTTATAATTATGAAACAGCTTGGTGACAATTGACCCGGGGAGAACCTCTGCTCCATTATCTGCTGCAGCTTTACTCATAACAGAGATTGCTCTTGTTCCGCCCAGTACCTTGAAAGGAAACCCCATCGTGACAAAAGGGAGAACCTTTTTGCCTTTAAGGTCCTTGTTTTTCAGGAATGCTGGAATCACCGGTGCTGATGAGAATGCCCAGACCGGGGTTCCGATCAGCACTGTATCATAGGAGGAGATATCGGGGGAATTGCTGATTTTGAAATTTTTCGCTCCCGGATGAACATCGCCGGTAACCTTAAGGTCAAAAAGATCGGTGGCATGTTTTTTACTTTTAAGCTTTTTTTCTATGATTTCAGCAAATTTACGGGTGCTTCCGGTCTGGGAGTAGACTACAATCGCAATTTTCATGATAGTAATGGCCTCAGTGATAGAAGTGGAGTGATGGTATCTGCCAAATATAATATCTACCCTTTCTGTGATTGTGGGATGAAAACTGAATATTCACATCTACCCTGTAATGATTTCCGGGCTTATGCAGTAATTTCTATCCTGTTTTGATCAGGATCAAAAATGCAACTTTCAAAATACCCGTCTCCAGTTCTCCTGGGCTCACTTACAACTTCATATCCATCATTTTTTAACTTTCTTGTCAGTTCTAAAACCATTTGTTCACTTCCAACCGATATTGCAAGATGAATAAATCCCAGATATTGTCTAAGCGGATCATTTTTATTCTCTGGAATCTCAGGCATCTGCATTAATTCCAGTTGCGGGCCATCTTCAAACATAAGAAAATAAGATTGAAAGTTGTTCTGTACATTTTCATATTTCCGATTAACTTTTGCATCAAAGTACTTTACATAGAAATCTTTAAGCCGTTCTATATCATTTGACCATAAAGCAATATGAGCTATTCTCATTATTTTCTCCGATTTTCAGGAACCATGATGGCCATCAATCGATTCATGAACGCATCATTCAATTGGTTTGAAATGTTTACTCTACTGCATATTGACCCGCTGAACCTTGAAATAAAATAAATATTACCAGGCTGCCATTATTGTCGGCTATATTGGTATGCGGATATATCAGGTTGAATTTTTTCTCCTGAATGATCACTCACGATCCTGATCACACTGACCTGTTAAGGTACAGATAAAAAAAAGGTGTTGCGCCCCCCGATTCAGGCTTTTATTTTCTGTTCGCAAAATGAAGGCGCTCTATCTGTTTTTTCCCGGTTTACCGCTGTCTGCGGGCTTATGAGATCCATACATTCATGGTATTCTGAGCCGGGATTATCGTGCCGCGGATGTTGCCCTGACTATTCTGGGTTGAACAATTTTCTTGTAAAGCTTCCCCTGAGTCGGGCTCTGGAGCATATCATGATTATCAGGTCATGGTGGTTATAATTGGGTTTATCCTGGCTATGGGTGTCATACTTATAGCCATCCAACCGGGCGCTGTAACGGTTCTTACTGAGGCATTGGTTCTGGAACGCCATTTCTGTTATACACGCTTATAAGCGGTAAGCGTCGTAATGCAGCTACCGTTTTTCGGTTTTTCATAAAAAAATTTTAAGAAAATGTACAAATTGTGATTTTCGTCACAATTCAACTAATATTTGAAAATTAAATATTGATTGTTCGTTTAACTCATTTGTTTTCAGGAAGATAGCTAAAGAACTGAAAACAAGATAAGACTCATCTTCCCCCAAACAAGTGCAGAATGGGAATTATATGTATGCTGCAAATACAATTGAACCTGAAAGGAACTGACAAAAAAAACAAATCGATAGTTAAAATTGCATTTTTCAGGTCGTTATTAATGGCTCAGGGTTTACCACCAATCATCACCACTAAAGAAGGGAAAAGAAAAATGCGGAATGAATTCAGGTTTACCGTGACTTAAACTCACTATGGTTTTTTATCCAGTTGGCGTTGCTGCTTTTTAATATGGGAATGGCCACAATGGTCTGGGATGAGCCCGTTACCAAAATTCATAGATTAAAGAATCTATGGATAATTAAAAGGCATTTGTTTTAATACTGCGCAAGGAAGAGAAATTATCTGTTCAGAAAGCAGTATTAACCACTTGTAATGAAGTCGGCGTTATTGATTCGACACTCATCGGACTTTGGCAGATATAATTGATTCTGGCCCCCTAAGGTTATCATATTTTTTTTTGAGCATTAACAAACCGTAATTGTTTCGAAGTATCAGGGCAGGTAGATACGACGGTTCGTTTTTGGTCTCAAGAGTAAATATTCAATCTTTTACTGATAAACATTTAGAGGTACCCTTAAGTAGTAACTACAGGAGGAATAATGAAAAAACTACTGTTTCTTTTCTTGCTGACGGTAACCGCAAGTTCACAATTTTCTTTGACCTATGCCGAAGAGATGCGTGCAATTTTTGATTTATGGAACGGGGATATGAATAAATTATCTTCGGTTGGCAGTGATGATGCTTATCAATTATACAGGCGAATGGGCTATAATACGCTGATTCAGATTGTCCCACTCAGTGGAGATCTGGGCAATTGGAATTTGGATGCCAATGGTGTCTTGACAATGGATCCTGCTTATCGCACGGATCTTGTTGACTCAATTCGACATCAAAGGGACAGGGCGAGAGCTGCCGGTCTTAAATATTGTCCATTTTATAACGGATGGGGTTATGGCGGCAGTCATCGACGATAAACACGAGGTCAAAAGCGTCAATTTACAGGGAAGTAGACTCGATTGTAACAATAAATTATTACGGTAGTAATATTTATAATGGATTAACAAAACAGCTTACCAGTTGGGCTACTAATGCAACGGTAAGCTTTAATGCGGGTGCTCCCAGCATTGAGTATGAGGGTGGTCCAAGCGAAGGGGCTGCTAAGATCTGCATGCAGACAAACTCATCAGTCATCTCTACTACAGAACTGATAGATAACCAATGTTACAATTTCCGTGCTACTGTTGACCTTGCCGGATCTAATTATCAAGTAGGTGATGAGTTCCATATCTATTATTTTCGCGCCTTTGCACCCGGCGAACAGCCTGACAGCACTATTATCCCGTTGGGTAAAGAATTTACCTCTGCAGACAGAAAATTCGTATACGCCAAAAGATTATATACTATAACCAATGTAACAGGAGGTGTCTTTGAAATAAACGGTAATCCGGCCGGAACCGTTATAGAAATTAATGATACTCTTTGGATAGACACCAAGTACACCAACGGGCTTTTCGATTACAACTATGACGATAGTTTTGAATGGCATTTAATGCATAAAAAAATTGAACATGCAGCCAGGCCGGGTAGTAGCATCCAGATCAATAATTTTCAGATAATCCCACTCGATCCTTCGACACAGTTAGCTTATACGGAATGGGAATCGAATCTCAACTACAGTAATTTTTTAAGCCGATATCCTGATGAGAGGCACATGACAACCAGGGCAGTTTATTTAAATACTAGCAACGGCGGCACATATGAGATCGATCGTTTCCAGGGTACAATAACTCCTGGCTCCCGGTTGTTGAGAATTAAAGGGCACTTTAGGCCAAGGACTACACCAATGGGCTGGAATTATGATGATATGAATAGTCTGGATCCTTTATCACCAGTTACCAGATCCATAAACTCTGAGGTGTTGGATGCAATAAGAGAAGCTTTAGACGACATCCCGCCCGATTACTATTTTATTCAGAGTGATGAAGTACCTATCTTCAGGCGAGATCGTCTCTCAAAGCAAGATGGAACAGAAAGAACCCCTTACAGTAAGCTTAGTAACGGCCAGTTCTATGAAGAAATAATCAAAATGCGTGTCGAGGAATTCCGGGTGGCTTTTCCTGGTGCAGAAACAAAATTTCTTACTTATCCTGACATGTTTCTCCCGATTCAAGCCAGCTATAATTGGTTTGCTGAAAAATATGGTGATGAGGATGCACTTGCCTGTTTTCAAAAAGACGCCTCAAATTTTACGATTATCATTACCCCATGGGTTTATGACTACGGCAGATCGGGACTGGACAAAAACAAGTTTGGACTTGCTGACCCGATTTTTATCAGGTCCAACCTGAGCAAGTTACGAAAATATAATTTGAAGTTTTGTCCTGTATATGCCACAGACGGCAGACTCCAGGAACTCCAGGCTATTAATAACTCCATTACAAACGATGCAGAACATATCGATCATGAAATTCAGATGGCAAGGAAGTGGTGCGATTATGAATCCGAATTTAAAGATAATTGTGTAGGGTACGTATATTGTGGATGGACCGATTCATTAAGAGAAAATGCATATAATGGCCTCTTTCCACTTGCTTATTTTGGCTGGTGGCGACCACAGCAAAGAAGTTTGCCGCATGGATGGTACGCTATCAGCGGCACTCCTGATCAGCATGGTCAACCCGTTCTTGACCTTCTTGAAAGAAGGCAATGGGTGTTAGTTCCCGGAGTTCCGACCGATGTGAAAGCAATCGGCAAGTCACGCAGCAGGATTGATCTTTCATGGACAAAAAATGGAAGAAATGATGATCTGGTTTCGATCGAGAGGGCGCCTGCGGGTGGTTCTTTCACGGAAATTGCCCGACTAACCGGAGAAGATGAGACTTATCAGGATAATGGTCTAACCCCTGGCATTAGTTACCAATACCGTATCAGATCGTCGACTGATGGGAACTCATGGTCTGCTTTCTCGAACACAGTCACGGCTTCGACCTATGGTAATCTTGCCTTAAACAAACCGGCAAGCGGATCAACCGAAGAAAGTTCAAGGTCAAATTACTATAAAAAAGGTAATGATGGCTGGGAATCAACCCGATGGTGCGCATCAAGCGAACATATGCCGGAATGGTGGATGGTTGACCTTGGTGCATTGAAGAGTGTCGCTGAATTTGAAATTAAGTTTGAAAATCAAGGAATCATCGGTGATTGTTATGATTTTATTATAGAAACATCGCTTGATAAATCAACCTGGACTCGCCGGGTTAACCAAGACCCTAATACCAATACCGCGCAAACGCAGAGCTTTACGTTAAGCACCCCGGTGATTGCACGTTATGTCCGTATCACCATTAATGATGCACCTAGACGGACCTGGGCGAGCTTTTTTGAATTCCGGGTATTCGGTTTCTGTTCGATAAGCTACAATACAACTGGCGGTAATGAAGTTTCCGGTCAAAGTGTTCTTGATGGTGGCAAGGCTTACAACCCTGTACCGCCTACAAAAATCGGGTACAGTTTTGGCGGATGGTACAAGGATATGGCCTGCACCAAACCCTGGAACTTTGCGACCGACGTTGCATCCGGCAATACGACACTCTACGCCAAATGGCTGATCCTTGATGCTGATAACAATCAGTATCATGAGGTGAAAATCGGTAATCAGGTATGGATGGTGGAAAACCTTAAGACTACCAGATTCAATGATGGAACAGTTATACCATACAACAATAATACATCATTATGGAATGGCCTTACAACACCCGCATATCGTTGGCTGAATGATGACCAGGTAAGGTATAACTCATACGGAGGATTATATAACTCATTTGCCGTACGTACCGGCAACCTTGCACCGGATGGATGGCACGTACCAACTGATGCTGATTGGGATGAGCTGTCGGACTACCTTTGGGCCAGCGGTGGCCTGCCGGCAAAAGCTCTTGCTTCAGAAACAGGGTGGGACCCTTATACCACTGTTACAGGAGCAATTGGGAACAATCTGTCAGAAAACAACAGAACCGGATTTAATGCTTTACCGGGTGGTTGTGTTTGGGATGATGGCGATTTCAACCATGCCGAAACCAGAGAAGGTTTTTGGTGGAGTTCCAACTCTCCCGGTATTTGTCTTGTGTATTCCCGCAGTTATATAACCGAGAATAGAAACTATTTCCGGAATACTGACTGCAATAATTTTGGATTTTCCGTCAGACTGCTGAGAGATGCCAAGGAAGGCTTTGATCCGTTTCTTGATGCAACCAAATGGTACAGGATCGCTCCCGTAAAAGATAACACTAGATATCTGGACGTGGTCGGCGAACAGTACAAAAACGGCACCCCCATAGGTGTCTGGACCAGGAGCAACCGCAACCAGGAGTTCCAGTTCAAGGATGCCGGGAACGGATACGTCACCATTACTGTCCGCGGCGACCCCCGTTACTCCATTGAAATCATAAGTTTTTCGAAAGATTCACAAATGAAGTTAATGGAAACAGATGTGAATAACCCGAAACAGAAGTTCAAGCTGGTTTTACTCCCTAATGGGTATTACAGGATAGAGACCAGTGATCCGGGTTTTTCGATCTTAGGTGTAACCAATATCTACCAGAGACCATATCTCTCCACTTCAAACGATATAAATCTGTATCAGCAATGGGAGATCACTCCAGTGAAGTGATTCCGCAGGCAATTATCGTCTTATAAGCCAGCCGCGAGTTTACAAGGCCGGCTTATCGAAAAGAAAGAGGAATGCCGATCTGCCCCCTCCCGGGAGAACTGGGAGGGGGCTTTTTATTGTTTTATCGGAATTGGGTTCTCAGATCGCTTTGGCAGGGATCAGAGAGTGTAGAATGTGACATTTGTGAAAACAATCCGCATCTGTTACTCCGGCAAGTAAACACTTCACACTAAATGCATATACGGCGGCTCATGCTGCTTGTCAAATCAAGAAAGGGTAATATTTAATTGCCGGAATATTAAACGGCACACAAATTAATGATATCCATAATAATCTCTCTCTAACACCGTATTCAAATTTCGGTATGGGAGCTTTTACCCGGCTACTTCAGAGGTGCCGTAGAGAATACATCCTTCCTTAAATAGTCGAAAAAACCATATCTCTGATTAACAAAATCAAAGTCGCGAAACCCGCATATCCAGGTTAAAAACTTTTGCAGGAATTCAGGAGGAATGATGCCTGTATCTAAGAGCAGTCTGCAGTATCATCTCGAGGCCCTCAAAAAGAAGGAGCGGCAGTTTGAAAATGCCTTTCAGGGTGTTGCCCGCATGATCCTTGAGAGTCAGATCGAAAAGGTGGTTGTAAACGGAAAAACAACCTATGATTTCAGTATTTTCCGCTCAGGAAAAAAGCATGTGATAGGGATGTACGATGAAATAAACAGCTTCGTATCCTATGTCAAAGATGCCGCAGAAGGCGGGTCATCGGCGGAAATGGCATTTGTGCTGGTTGGGGAGCCGGGCAACGGAAAAACTTTCTTCGTTGAGTTTCTCTGCAGCAGGTACCGGGAGTTCCTCACCGAAAAGAGAAACCGCAAGTTTACTTTCCGTTTCAACAAACTTGATAAACTGGGAAAATATGGAAAGATCACCGGGATCGAATCACAAACCTATGAGGACCCCGCTGTTCTGGCCATGAACCTGTTTGAAACAAAAAACCAGACAAAAGAATATCTCACAAAAACAGCCGGTTTTACAGACAAGCAGATCGATGAGCTCTTCTGGAACTACCGTCCCCTGGGGGCCTGCAGCGGATATATCTGGGATGATATCCGGGAGATGACAGACGGAGACATGGAGCAGATGCTCTCGCATGTAGAGATAGTTTCTGTGCCGCTGACAGAGAGCCTTGGAACAGTGACCGGAAAATACCCAGCCAAAGACAAGATGACCTCTTCGGCAGTGGATCTGGTTGGCGAGGAATCTATCCAGAGACTTCTTCATATAACAGATACCAATAACCCCTACCGTTTTGACCTGCGGCGCGGTGCGCTGGCAAGAGTTGCCGGAGGCGGTGTCCATTTCAGTGATGAAATTTACAAGAACAAAAAGGATCTGGTACAGGTTTATCTGGGGGTTATACAGAACCGTTCAATCGAAATTGACGGATTTAAGTGGCCGATCGATACTCTTATCATAGCTACATCAAATAATTCGGAGTTCAACCGGTTCCTCTCAGAAAAAGAAGAGGCGCCGATTGTGGACCGCTGCCGTATATGTTATGTATCACATAATACAAACTACCATCTGCAGAAGGAACTCACCCAGTATGCCATCGGTAAAGAAGCGCGCACGACTCTTAACCGTGAAGTCCTCCATCAGGACCCTAACCTCAACTATGCGGCATCGGTGGCAGTTGTCCTCTCGAGGCTTGCCCGCTCCGAAAAACTTACTCCGGTTGAGACCCTGAAACTTACAGCAGGCGAAGTTGCAGGTGAAAAGAGCATCAAAACTCTTGCAGAAGTGATCGATACCCTGAACCAGGATCCTGTAATTGTCAATAGGTTCGGACAGAAGGGACTGGGGCAGCGTAATCTCGGGCGAGCCGTACAGCTTCTGATCGAAAGCTCGGAAACAAACGAGGGCAAGTGCATGTTTGCCTGCGATATTTTCAAGGCCCTCGAGAGAATCGTGCTCGATTATGTGACAGACGCAAACAACCGGAAAAAGTATCTGGAGGATCTCAAGATCGCCAAAGGACTTTACCGGGAAAGAATCATGACCGAGATGTTCAACGCGTATATGGATGAGCCGCACGCAATCCGCAGGGATGTAATGAGCTATGTCAATATGATTATCGGTATCGATGCCGAGAATCTGGGGCCCGACAGAATGTGGAAATACCGTGATCCTCAGAGTGGTGAGCTTAAAGCCCTGAAGATTGACGAAAGATATATCGCAAGTGTCGAAGAAAGACTCGGGCTGAAGATAAAAGAGCAGAGAGACATGTTCAGGACATCGATCAGGAAAATTTACGGGCAGAGAATCTCCCTCAATCCTGATTATGATTTCATGGACAATCTCGAACTGGTGAAAGCCGTCACGGATGTAAGGCTCAAATCGGATATCGCAGGCGCTGGATCGCTGGTGGGCGCCCTTGCAAACCGGACAAATGAGGAAAATCAGAAGCTTTACGACCGAATGATCCAGACCATGCTTCAGAAACTTAACTACTGCAGCACATGTGCTCAGAAAACTATTGAGTACTTCTGCACCCAGGAGGATGAGAACTGAGATGACCGGGAAGAAAAAGAAAAATGATTCCCGCAAGGAAGCGCTTTTTTCTGAAAAGAGAGAGAGAATGCTGAAGGAGATCAATGGTCCTCAGAGTCATGAGCTGCCCCCCAAAGGTCCAGGGGGTGGTCTGAAGCCCCGGGATCTCTATGAATATTCCGACATGGTGTTTCTGCAAAACGCTCAGATCGTTCCAAACCCCACAGTCTCGCTGGCATCTCTTGATGAGCTGCTTGAGCGGGACCGTCAGAGGGAAAAAGACGGTTTCCCCCGAAAGATAAAGATCGGACGTCTGATAAAGCCCGGAAAAATTGACAATGGAGCAATCGTGATTGTGCCCGGCACTGTTGAGGAGAAACTTATTCACGATTCTTCTGTCAATTATAAAAATGAGGGGCAATCAGGAGGAACAGGTGAGGGCCAGGAAGGCGAAATTATCGGGGAGCAGCCGATCAGGTCTGAGCAGGATGGCCAGGGTACAGGTGCCGGAGAGGGCGGTGAGGCTGGTCATGATATACAGAACAGCGCCTATGATCTTGGTAGAATTCTCACCGAAAAATTCGAACTCCCGAACCTCCGGGACAGAGGAGCACGTCGTTCCCTGACAAAGTATGTGTACGATATCACAGATAAACACCGTGGATTCGGTCAAATACTTGATAAAAAGGCAACGCTGAAGAAAGTGCTTGAGACAAATTTCAACCTGAACCGGATAGAGGATATAAACGCCATCGATTCCACAGGCTTTATCGTTTCTCCCAGAGACAAGATTTACAGGACTCTGTCAAAAGAGAAAGATTATGAGTCTCAGGCGATGGTGTTTTTTGTCCGGGATTACTCCGGATCGATGGAAGGGAAATGCACCGAGCTTGTTGTGGCTCAGCATGTCCTTATCTACAGCTGGCTTCTCTACCAGTACGCAAAGAGGGTCGAGGTTCGCTTTATTCTCCATGATACAGGGGCTAAAGAGGTACCGGATTTTTACACTTATTATAACTCCAGGGTCGCCGGAGGAACGCAGGTAGCCGCCGCGTATCATCTGGTAAATGAGATCGTGGAAAAAGAGAATCTGGCTCAGGAGTACAATATCTTTGTGTTCCATGGCACCGATGGAGATGACTGGGATACGACGGGTGAGAAGACTGTTCCGGAGCTTGAGAAGGTGATGGAATACGCAAGCAGGGTGGGTATAAGTATTGTCTCCCATGCCTATGCTGCAAATGAAAAGACAGAGGTACAGGCTTACCTGGAAAACTCGGGCCTTCTGCAGGAGAGATCCGACCTGCTTAGAATGGATATAATGACTGAGGATGCCAGTGAGGCAAGGCTGATAGAGGGTATAAGGAAACTTATTTCACACGAAGTTCCGGCATAAGGATAAAAGATGGAATTAATAGATCAGAGGACAAAGGCCATAATGGAAGGGTGCAAGGAACGCGCCCGGAAGGCCGGGCTGAATTTTCAGGAAGAGACCCTGGAATACATCGTCACCAACCGTGACCTGATTGAGCTTACACCCAAGCTTATGATACCGACCCTGTATGATTACTGGGTCCATGATGTAGAGGTACTCAGGGAGAAGGGACGGTATGAGCTGTATCCGTCAAATCCATATGAGACTGTAATCAACACACGTCCGGCGATTTCTTTTTACAATGATAATAATCCTGACTGGATGAACGTGATGATTTTTTATCATGTCCTGGCACATATCGATTTTTTCCAGAACAATGTCTACTTCAAAAACACCTGGGATTACGATTTCACCGGTCAGGCACTTTCCGATAAGAGAACCATAGCAAAACTGCGCTCTGAAAAGGGTCGCTGGGTTGACTATGTGATAGAGTTTGCCCGCGGAATCGATAACCTTGTGGGATATTATTCTGAAATGACAAATAATGATGTGCTTCCGCATCACAGTGAGTCATCCGCTCTCGATTTCTACTTCGACATTTTCCTTCAGGTGATCCGTAAAGTGCCGGTTACCGGGTACATGAAGGAGCTGGAGAAGTATAACAGTTATACAAAAGAGTTTAAAGAGACGGCGGAGCAGGTGTTTTTTACGGAAGTGAGGGCGAAATATCCTGAATTCAATTCGCTTCTTGACAGATACCGCAAACATCGCGGCGACAACAGGTGTGATATATATCAGTATATACTCAGAAACTCCGAATCTCTTCATAAGGAAAAAAATGCCTGGATCAGATCGATAATGGAAGTAGTACGGAAGACATCGATATTTTTCCAGCCGCAGATCCGTACCAAAACAATGAATGAGGGATGGGCGAGTTACTGGCATGAGAGGCTTTTTCTGGCTGATGACAGAATAAAGGGTCACGAGGTTGACTTTGCAAAAACACATTCCGGTGTGGCATCAATGCCAAGAGTAGGCCTTAACCCGTATGCGCTCGGGATGAGGATGTTCCAGTACATTGAGGAGATGGCTGACAAGGGAAAGTACTCTGCAGGCTATATGCGTATTTCTGATTCCATGGAGCGGGAAAAATATGACCGGAAGACCGGGAACGGTATGGATTATATCTTCGATGTCCGTCGGGATCTGTGTGACTCAATCTTTATAGATTACTTTATCGACCAGGACTTTGTTACAAGGCACGATCTTTTTGTCGCAGGGCGGCGGCTTAATCAGGAGAGAATGGTATGGGAGTACTATGTAAAGAGCCGCAAGGCGGAGGACTATAAAGATATGATGCGTGATAATCTGTATCACCCGCCCTATATCACTGTGGACCAGTCTGGTGAAAACGAGAGTACCCTCTATCTAAACCATCATTTCGAGGGGAAGCCTCTTGTAAATGAGTACATAAGCAACACTCTGCTTGGCCTGGAATTTTTGTGGGGGGGACCGGTTCAGCTTGAAACAAGCGAGGTGGTTTCTGCAGGTGGTGACGAGAGACGACCCGCTCCATCATCCGTAAAAGGGGACAAACAGGAATTAAAATGGAAGCGGGTGCTCTATACGATGAGCGGAAGGAAATTGTCGAAGAAAGAATTGGAATAATCAATAAAAACAAAATCAACGGAAAATAAAAATGGAAACAATCAGAGACGCCCTTGGCAATCTTAATTCAAAACTTATCACCAGGAGCAGAAAGCCTCCTGTGAGTTTTGAGGAATTTCTCTATGATGTTGTAAAGAGGCCCGATGTGGTCCTCAGGAACATCTTTCAGGTATTCCATGATATGATTGAATACAATATGGGGGAGGGAATAGATGAATATCCCAATGACCCTGAATCTATTCATTATGTGTATTATGACTGCAGCAGGCTATTTGAAGAGAAATCGGACAGACCCTTTTTTGCCGATCGTCTCTTTGCCAACAGGCTTGTAAATCTTGTAGAGAGCATGAAACGGGGCGCCCAGCAGAATAAGATTTACATTTTCAACGGGCCGCCCGGATGCGGTAAAAGCACATTCCTGAATAATCTGCTTCGCAAGTTTGAATCTTATGTCAATTCTGAAGAGGGTATGAGGTATGAGCTGGTATGGAGAATCGACCCAAAACTCTTCGGACTTGAGTCGCAAGTCGCCGCTTTTCCGGTGCTTGAACAGCTCTCTGCCCTTCTGGCGCAGGAAAGGGGCGGATGTGAGGGGAACGGCGTTACTGAATCCCATGTGCCTGTGACATCGGATGGCTACATAGAAATACCCTGTCCCAGCCACGATAATCCGCTTCTCCTTGTTCCGAAAAGCTTCAGGGAGGAATTCTTCAATGACCTCTTTAAAGACTCTCCTTTCAGGGAAAGAATCTTTTCGGACAGGGAATATCACTGGCTTTTCAAGGACAAGCCCTGCACATTCTGCAGTGCGCTTTACAAAGCACTGCTGAATCTGCTTAAAAACCCGCAGGAGGTACACAGAATGGTTTGGGCGAGACACTACCTTTTCAACAGGAGAGTCGGTGAGGGGATAAGTGTATTTAGCCCCGGTGATGCCCAGCTTAAGAATAATATTGTTTACAACCCGGCGATCCAGGCAAGGCTCAATAATCTCCTGAAAAGCTCAAATGAGGTGCATTATGTCTTCTCCAGGTATGCCAAGACAAATAATGGTGTTTACGCACTCATGGATATCAAGGGACACAACACCGAACGTTTCATAGAACTGCATAATATCATAAGTGAAGGCGTCCACAAAGTGGAGGATACGGAGGAGAATGTCAATTCACTTCTTCTGGCGATAATGAACCCGGAGGACCAGAAGAATATAAAGGAGTTCAAGTCATTTTCCGACAGAATCGACTATATCAATAT
This sequence comes from Fibrobacter sp., assembly GCA_012515615.1. GTDB lineage: Bacteria > Fibrobacterota > Chitinivibrionia > Chitinivibrionales > Chitinispirillaceae > JAAYIG01. The sequence goes on along the minus strand of JAAYYB010000105.1, from coordinate 14,554 downwards.
TCCTTATGTGATGGATATGAATACCGAGGTGAAGATTTACAAAAACACCTTTGGAAAACAGATAGAGGAGAGATTCCTTCCCAGGGTACTGACCAATTTCGCCCGTGTAATCATTTCATCGAGGCTTACGACCCGCTCTGAGGCGCTGCTGGAATGGATCGGTGAGTCTAAAAAGTACAATCTTTACTGTGATGATAATCTTCAGCTGCTGAAAATGGAGATCTATTCCGGTGTGATTCCGCCATGGCTTTCTGAGGATGACCGCAAGAAACTCACTGCCAGAAGGCGGCGCAGAATTATTGCCGAATCGGATCGTGAAGGAATCAGCGGTATTTCCGGAAGAGATTCCATCCGTATTTTCAATGAATTTTTTTCCACTTATGCAAAGCATGAAAAACTGATAAACATGTCGATGCTCTGTGAGTTTTTTACAAGAAAAAAGCGGGACCTGATGCAGTCGATACCTTCGGGCTTTCTCGATTCGCTGGTAAGAATGTACAACTATACGGTGCTTCAGGAGGTTAAAGAGTCACTCTATTACTATAATGAGCATCAGATTGCCAGGGACATCATGAATTACCTGTTCGCAATTAATTTCGAGGCTCCGGCAAATGAGGTCTGTACCTGGACAAAGGATCATCTGAAGATAACCGATGAGTTCTTCAACAGCATAGAAACCAGGTTTCTTGGCGCTGATGCCTCTGGGAAGAGGCGCTCTGAGTTCAGGGAGAGTGCCCAGAAAGAATACACTTCAAAGACTCTCACTCAGGAGATTATGCTGGAGCAGAAAGCTGTTACCCAGACTGAAATCTACCGAAGGCTTCACGAAAGATATGTTCAGAATATCAAGGAAAAGGTGCTTGATCCTTTCCTTGACAACGACAACTTCCGGAGGGCAATCAAGGACTATAATCTTCCTGATTTCAAAACATACGACAAGCGGATCAGGGTTGATGTGCGTTATCTGATCAGAAATCTTCAGCGAAAATTCGGATACACCGAACAGGGCGCAAGAGAGGTTTGTATCTATGTGATTGATAACGAGCTGGCCCGCACATTTGTCAGCAGATGAACATCCTCTGACCCCCTGGCTCAATCTCACAATAGACTCCGTACACTCCCCCTAAGGATCGGTATCGGTATCGGGATCGGAAAATTCCCGGTACCAGTAAAGTTGGACACGGTCAAGGGTGACCGTGTCACACGGATCCCAACTCACCCTGAGTTCTTTATCCAGGAGTGAACCTCTGACAAGAAAACGGGTCTCCGGTGGGCATTCGGGAATTATAAATAATTATCTGAGATGATTGAAAGATTCCGATACCGATTCCGGCGCCTGACGGGAATGGACGGCGCGATGGCTGTGGGTAAAGGTGCCTTTGTAAAGGGGGGTAGAGTCATGAACGAAAATGTGATTCTTTTACCCCCCCCTGAAACCGGTTTTCAGCAAACGCTTTGATTTGTCTTCACCTGCCTTGCACCTCTCCTTAAAATATGTCATAATTAAAAGCTGGACTGAAAAGCCTGGCTGTTTTGCCCAGGTTTCTATGTTGAACAACGATTGAGGAAAAAAGTTGTACAAAGATATAAAAGATTCTGCGAACGAAACTTCCTGCGAACAAATACAGCTCAGTAAAGCGGAACTGGAGTTAATCTTCGATGTGGCCCCGGAATGTATCTGCGTGGTCAACAGAGATCACAGGCTCCTGCGCGTAAATAAGAGCTATGCTTCATTTGCCGGAAAGTCCATAAAGGAGCTTCTGGGAACATCTTGCTACCGCTGTTTCTGGGGCCAGGAGAAACCCTGTGAGGACTGTCCTGTGGAAAGGGCTTTCAATACCGGAGAGGCCGAATTCAGGAAAAAAGCGGTTCTCAGAGGGAAAAATGATATCAGGTATTTTGAGACATGTGCCTTCCCTGTCTGTGGTGAATCGGATGAAATAGTGCGTGTCATAGAGTATAACAAAGACATTACAGATGAGAAAAGGGTTTTCGAACAGCTTGTCCGTTCAGAAAAGCTTGCGAGTATAGGGATCATGACTGCGGGAATCGCCCACGAGATGAACAATCCTCTTTCCGGGATTTCCGGAACTGCTGTCAACCTTCTGCGTATGCCTGAGAAATACGGCTTGAACGAAAAAGGGATAAGCAGGGTTACCGCGATTCTGGAATCGGCTGCGCGTGCCACTAATATCATGAAAGACCTGCTTCATCTCTCTCGTAAACAGGACAGCAGCAATACACTTGTAGATATTAATTCACTCCTGGTCAAGACAGTCAATGCGATTCACCTGGGGGGAGCCGCCGATGTGCGGAGAAAGTTCGACCTTGATGATTCTGTCAGGCTGATAAGCTGCGATCCCTCAAAAATTGAGCAGGTCATATTAAACATAACCACCAATTGCATGCAGTCGGTTCTGGAGAAACATGCGCTCTGTATGGCTGAGGGGAAGGAATATACCGGAATTATAGAGGTTATGTCGGTGCTTGAGGATGATAATGTTCTTATTACTTTCACAGATAATGGCATAGGGATACCGGAGGAGAACAGGTCTAAAATTTTTGATCCTTTTTTCAGCACCCGCTCCGCAGGCCAGGGGACCGGCCTGGGGCTCAGTATCTGTTTGAAAATTATCGGTGAACATGGCGGAAGAATTTATTTCGAATGTTATGAGGAATCGACAGTATTTTCAATAGTGCTTCCAAGAGAAAGGAAATCGCAACCCGTTAATAAGATCCGGTTGTGATTACTTATTAAGTATGGAAACAAAAGACTTATCATCGTACAAAATTCTGGTCGTTGATGACGAGAAGGCAATCCGGATGATGCTTTATGATTATCTGGAGAACAGTTACAGTGTGGAGACCGCAGAAAACGGCGAGCAGGCACTATCGCTTATGAAGAAGGACCGGTATGATCTTGTGATATCGGATATAAATATGCCCGGGATGAGTGGACCGCAGCTTCTTTCAGAGGTGAAAAAACAGTTCAGCAATACCAAAACCGCCCTCATTACCGCTTATAACATTGACGAGTACATTAAAACGGCAAAAGATTATCTGATCACCAATATAATTCCCAAAACCGTGCCTTTTAATTTTGCCGAGCTTGATTCGATTATCTACGGTCTTCTCACCGGTGATATTTTCGGGCTCTCAAGACACCTTCTGCAGGACGGAAGGAAGGTGGAACGGCTTTGCATCAGGTCGACTAAAGAGGCCAGAGAGGCCAGGGAGCATATCGAGGGCGTTTTTAACCGTAAATTCGGCTCCTCAGGAGACATGAAGCTGATACTGGATGAAATTATAACCAACGCCATGTACCATGCTCCAAGAAGAGAGGATGGGGAGGAGAAATACCAGGAATTTACCGATATAAATCTGGAGCCTGACGAATATATAGGTATTGAATATGGCTATGACACAGAAAAGTACGGGGTCTCAGTCAATGATTATCTGGGCCGCCTTACAAAGGAAGTTGTGCTGAACAAAATAGAGCGGCAGATAACCGGTGAGGGGCTGCTTGATGATTCCGGAAGGGGAATTCACATGAGCAGGCTCTTTGCGGACCGTATGGTGATCAATATTGATCCAAATAAACGAACAGAGGTGGTTCTCATTAATTATTTTTCCAACAAATATCGAGGATACAAACCCCTCTACATTAATGTGCTTTGATGGTAACTGCCGCCTGATAATCTTATCAGGCGGTTTTTGATGCAGGTAAAAGTTATACTATTTTACAGTATCCGGAGTAATACTACGATTTTTTTCGGTTTATTTCAGAATTTTTCCGGCAGGGGGGTGAAGGCGTGATAAATCGCTGTCGTGGTCGCAAAATCAAACTTCATGGGTTCAATAATCTTACCAAATCTCTGAGCTTTAATATCTACGATATCTGTTATGCGCGCTCTAAAGCCTCACAGATAGATTATCTGGAATATATCGATGATGTTTACAACTCTGAGAAACTCAGAAGTATCCTTGAAGAGGTAACAAGCATTATCGAGGCAAAAATTGTAAATATCTCTACACAGGATTATGACCCCCGTGGCGCCAGCGTTTCAATACTGATCAACGAGGGGCATCATCCCCGTGACGAAGATATGTTGTTTCATCTGGACAAAAGCCATATTGCCGCACATACTTATCCTGAGAACAATACAAATACAGGTATCGCAACATTCAGGGTGGATATCGATGTATCTACCTGCGGAATGATCTCTCCTCTGCGGGCACTTGACTTTCTGATCGACAGCTTCGATTCTGATGTGGTTTTGATGGATTACAAGGTAAGAGGATTTACGCGTGATGTGAATGGGCGCAAAGTGTATATTGACCACGACATTACTTCTATCCAGGATTACGTTTCAGATGAAATACTGGACAAGTACACAGCTTATGATATAAACATCGTTTCTGATAATATCTTTCACAGCAAAATGATGCTGAAAAACCTGAGATTGGATGATTACCTGTTCGGGCCGGAGATACAGAAGCTCTCCAAAAATGAACGCACAAGAATTAAAACACTTGTGAAGAAGGAGATGCAGGAGATTTTTGAATGCAGAAACATCTTCGAACGGGAGTAAAGAAGATTGCCTGTTTGAAGGCTTCACTGAAGCGCTGAATCCTGCTTCCGCTTTTTATTGATAACTGTTCGATCTCTGTGGAAAGTATCAGAGAGGAGATTATTGATGAATAAACATCTTCCGGTGGTAATGAATATTGACCATATAAAAAAGGGAAGCAAACTGGTTGCTGAAGCGCTGAATCCAAGCTTCGGTTACTTTTATACAATTCGGAAATCTCTGGCCAATAGCAGAACAAAATATCAGAAAATTGAACTCATTGATACCGATGAATTCGGTAAGGTGCTGTTGCTTGATGATATTACCCAGGTTGCAGAGAATGTCGATCACGAGTACCATGAACCGATGGTTCATCCGGCAATGTGCTCTCATCCAAGGCCTGAATCGGTTCTGGTGATCGGGGGCGGCGACGGGGGAATCATTCGTGAGGTTCTCAAGTACCCTACAGTCAAGAGAGTAGAGCAGGCGGAGCTTGATGAGGGTGTGATTCAGTTTTCCAGAAAATACCTCGCCGGTATCCATGGCGGTTGCTTTGAGGATCCAAGAGTAAACATAAACATCGTTGATGGAAGAGTGTATACAGAGCAACATCCCGGGGAATTCGATGTCATAATCATGGACATGACAGATCCCTTCGGCCCCTCCAGAATGCTCTACACCAGAGAATTTTTCAAAATAATCAAAAAAGCCTTGAAGAATTCAAGTGGCATATTCGTGATGCATTCCGAATCCCCGGTGGCCAGGCCTGCAGCTTATGCCTGTATCCAGAAAACGCTTAGTTCAGTATTTAAAAACGTAAATCCGTTTTTACTGTATGTACAGATGTATGCTGTTTTGTGGTCGATTACACTGAGCTCCGAAACCATCAACCCGGCTGCACTGAAAGAATCAGCTATAGATAAAAAACTTGACCGTTTCGATATAAAAAACCTGCAGGTTTATTCTGGAAAGACTCACCTCTCTATGCAGGCAGTATTTCCATACATAAATCAAATAACAAAAAAGCAGGGACGTATTATTACCGATAAAAAACCGGATTTTCCCGATGATTTCCTTTCCTGATTACCAGAAGGGCTTTTAAGCAAATGGATTTCAACAAAGTTCAGGAGTTGGTATCTCAACACGGTACCCCAATACTTTTCCTTTCCGAAAGCCGTATTAAAGAATCTTACAGGACACTCAACAGTGCTCTTCCTGGCGTTTCTCTTTATTATGCTGTAAAGTCAAACGCAACCAGGGAAATCATCTCGATTCTCGACAGCGAGGGAAGTTTCTTTGATGTCTGCTCAAATGGGGAGATCGATGTTCTGACAAGCTGCGGTATCAAAGCCGACCGCTGCATCCATACTCACCCGATCAAACGTGATTCCGATATCCGTTATGCCCTGGAATACGGAATTCAGATCTTTGTGGCCGATAATGAAGACGAACTTCTGAAAATGGTCCCGTACAAAGATAAATTGAAAGTCCTGATAAGGATGAGCATTCAGAACCCCGGATGTCTCGTGAATCTATCTCACAAATTCGGCGTAGCCCCGGAAAAAACCTTTGATTTGATCCGTAAAGCCCATGATATGGGGCTTAAGATCGCAGGCATAAGTTTCCATGCCGGTTCACAGAACGAGAGCTCTCTCAAGTATATCGAGGCTCTTGAATACTGTCGCGATATCTGCCGAAGAGCTGCTCTCAGGGGTATAGACATAGAAATTATCGACATCGGAGGTGGCTTCCCTATAGATTACCTTACACAGGTACTTCCAATGGCCAGCTTCTGTCAGCCTATTAATGAATACCTGGAAAGATACTTTACAAGCTACAGACTGATCGCGGAACCGGGACGGGTTCTCAGCGGAAGATCAATGACCCTGGCTGCCAAAGTCATTGGTAAATCTATGCGCAACGGTGTATGGTGGTACTATCTTGATGAGGGCGTTTACGGCTCCTTCTCGGGAAAAATTTACGACCATGCCGAATATCCTATGTTTGTCGCCCGTGATGGCGATGGACAAAGGCACAATTCGGTTCTGGCAGGACCGACATGCGATTCCATAGATGTGCTTTATGAAAATATCAGCCTTCCTTTATTAGAGATAGGCGACCTTGTTGTATTCGACTCGATGGGTGCTTATACCTGCGCCAGCGCTTCGAATTTCAATGGCTTTCCTAAAGCAAAAATATTAGTTGTCGAATAGGCAGTTTTGCAGCAGGAGAGAATCTGCTGAGCTGATCGATTACCTGTAAATGGGTAACGAAGCTCAGCCTTGTAGTGATAAATACCTAACTTCTGCGCCCTGATCCGGGTGCATAAGTCAGGTAATAGAAGTTTGAAACCCCTAACACCGGATTGAGGTGGTTATGAGCCTTAATTTTCATGCCGAAAGTGGATCTTCTTTGTGGATACAGAATCTTGTAAACGGGCGTTCCGGCCTCTGTATCAGGGCTAAGCACGCATTGTTCTGCGATTCAAGTCCGTTTCAGAAAATTGAGGTGTTCGATACATATACTTTTGGAACCGTTTTGTGCCTGGGTGGCACTATCGTCAATACAGAAAAAGACAGCTTCGCATACAATGAAATGATCGTCCATCCGGCAATGCTCATGCACAAGAAACCGGAACGTGTTTGTATCATCGGTGGTGGTGATGGCGGATGCCTGAGAGAGGTACTGAAGTACAGTGATGTAAAATCGGTCGTAGTGGTGGAAATTGATGAGATGGTGAAGACCACAGTAGAGAAATTTTTCCCGGTTCTCGCAAAAGGTTTCAAAGACAGCAGAACAGAAATCGTATACGATGACGGGTATCATTTCCTTAAGACTGATAAAAGTACCTTTGATGTCATAATCGTTGATTCATTTGATCCGGGTGGGCCTGTTGCTTCGCTGGAAACAGCCGATTTCCATCGCGTAGTCTCCACCAGACTCTCTGAAGACGGGATTGCGGTATTCCAGACCGATTCCCCGACTATTAAACGCGATACCCTTCGCAGAGCAATTCAGAGCGTTTCTCCGTTCTTTAAGTATAAAAAGACTTATTTATGCTCTTTGAGATCATTTCCGGAAGGGATCTGCAGTTTTCTGATCTGTTCGAATAAAGAAGAAATCCTGGGTAATTTCGATAAGGAACGATATAAACCAATAGTAAAACACTGCAATTACTATAATGAAGATCTGCATGTGGGTGCTTTTCTGCTCCCTCAGCACATTAAAAAGCTTTTAAAGGGCTGATAGACACGGTCAGAGAATCCTTGTATTTGAAGACGGCATTAAATATCTTGAAATAACGGTATTTAACCTGCCTTAAAAGAATTCCCCATGGAAATTTTAAAAATACTGTGGATCCTGATATTTTTTCTTTTTTCGCTCAATTTAATTTTCATTTGGAGCAAGATATACGTAATATACAAAAGGTTGGAATCATTGACTGAGCTGCTTAAAAAAACCGCAGAATTGAGTGATGACTTCAATAAATCCAGCAGTAACGAATCTTAATCAAGCTCATTGACATCATAGTACAGAAGAAGAACATACCAGTCTGGTTAATTCTGAAACAATTGAACCGCCCGATTCTGAATCCGGTGTTGCTTTGAGCAAATCCGGGAGCCGGTCAGAAGATCTGGAAAGGGGGCAGAAGGCAAAAAGAGAGCAGTTTTCCGGAAGTAATTTTTTTTGTAACGTAAACTTAAACAATCAGAATCATGTGCATCAGGGTGAAGTTAACCCTTGCCAACGCGCGGGCCTCATAACTAAATGGCCCTCATAAAAATCACATTATAAACGTGCGCGTCGCTAATACAATACAAAATGCACTGATAACACATTATGGAGAAGTAACAATATGGAATTAGCAGCAATCATCACGACATTGGTGGTCGTTTTACTGCAAATAATAACTTTGTCGATTGTGCTTGGAACCAGAAAAATGGTTCACGAACTCAACAGCCAGAAATCAAATGCATCCAATCACGGAGACAGAAGGGATCGGGATTTCAGGCATAACAGAAGGCCTTCACAGGATAACAGGCCAAAAGCACAGCCACAAGGTACGACGACTACTGCTGCTGTCGATCCGGTCGAGAAATCATTACGTGATATCAATTTGAAGTTAAAAAATGCAGAGCGTGATCAGGAATTTGCGCGGAAAAAAATGCATGACGGTAATTTCTCCAAGGATCAAAACAACAGAAGAAGAGATGGCGGAAGGGGCGGCAGAGACTATCGCAGCCGTGACCGCGACAATCGTGGCAATGACCGCCGCGGAAACTGGAATGATAGAAACCGCAGGGACAACAACGCAGCGCCCAACGGTAATGTTAATCCGGATGCCGAGGAAAGATTCGAGATTAAAAGTATCCCTGAAACACAGGTCCAGGAAATTCAGGCCACAACTGCAGCTCCGGATATCGTTCCCTCAGATTTCGGATCCGGAGAGAATATGCAGCATGGACGCAAATTCGGGGACAAGCGCAGGATGTATACCTCTGAAGCTAAAACCGAAAATGATTCACCATCAGTTGTAGCCGAGCCGGTACAGGACTCGCAAGTTCAGCAGGTGCAGGAAGAAATTCAGCCTGCTTCTGAAGAAACAACAACTGAAGGTACAGAAATTAAGTTTGGACGCAGGTAAGAAATTCTAAGGTAATCACAAAGGCCCGACATTGTAAAATGCCGGGCTTTTTTTATGTGTGCCTCGTAAATAACGGTTCTTCTGCTGCTGTAAAAGGCTCCAAACCTGTTTTCACAGGTTTCCCTACCAGTTCGGAAATTATTCAATCAAAAAATTGTTAATTCAGGTAACTTGCTGCCATTGAATAAGTTGTACGGATAGGTGTTCGGATTGTAGCATATGTTTCTGCTAAATAAACTATTTTCTCTTATATTATAATAAGAGAAGGCGGAAGTTTATATGCCCAGAAAAGCTAAACTCAATATTTTTGAATATGTAGACTACCGTTTTTTTCTGACGGATTATTTCGATTTTCAAAAGAAACTGTCTAAAAAATTCTCTAATCGGGCCTTTGCGAATAAAGCAGGACTACCGCCAAGCCTTCTGAACGATATTCTCTCCAGACGCCAGAATCTGACATCGGCAGCCATGCGCAAATATGCAGCTGCAATGGGGTTGACCGAAAAAGAAACAGCTTACTTTGAAGCATTGATGGAATTCAATAACGCAGAGTGCAATGCAGATAAAAATCGTCATTTCGGAGAAATGGTGCGCTTGCGCGGCAGATCCTCTGTAAAGTTTCTTGACTCACAGCAGTACCAGTATTTTTCAAACTGGTACAATCCGGTAGTAAGGGAACTGATGGTTCATGTCGGTCTTGGTGATGACCCGGTGGCGATATCCCGTTCCATCGTTCCGTATGTCAGCCCTGCTAAAGTACGCAAATCTATCGAGCTGCTTAAAGAGCTCGGACTCGTGTATCAGTCATCTGATGGCCGGTTGCAGGCACCTGATAAAGTTATCTCCTCTGAATACCAGGTCCAGTCAGTAGCCCTTAAAAACTATCACATAAGCATGCTGGAACGTGCCAGGGAATCGCTCGATTCACACTCCAGCGATGAGAGAGAGTTTCAGGGGCTCACAATTTGTGCAAGCAGTGCGACCATGCAGCGCATGAAAGACAGGATTCGCAGTTTTACTGACGAGCTTCTTGGCATGGCAGCCGCGGAAAACGAAGATGCCGAAGAGGTATTTCAGGTCAATGTTCAGGTTTTCCCTTTTACACGTAAAAGTGCTGACAAATGAAAACAAATCCCTGCAATCGGCTTTTACGATTCGCCACTGAACTGGCGGCTGGGGTTCTGCTGCTTTGCAACTGCACCAGTACTCCTCTTTCCACTGAAGGAGGTGGATCAAGAGGTGGAAATCCGGTCGTCGTGGGTACCCTTTGCGGCCCGGATGGCTCAAGTGCAGGCAATGCTAAAGTTACACTGATTGCAAAAGAGTATAACCCGATAGCCGATACACTCAACAGCTTTATAACCCAGGGGATTACCGACTCTCTGGGAAAATTTTCAATCACCGCACCGGATACCGGAATCTTCAACATCGAAGCCGAAGCGGATAATGATGGTGCCTGCCTGATCAGATTTAATGTAAAGATAGTACGTGATAGTACAACCGTTGTACCGCTTGACACACTGCGCAACCCCGGATCCTTAAAAGTAATTATTCCCGACAGCAGCGACCTGGCCAACGGCTATATATATGTGCCTGGAACTACTATCATGAATAAAATAGCAAAAACAGGCCAAACCATAAATATCGAATCTGTACCACCTGGAATTCTTCCTGTACTCTGCTTTGGCAGAAAAAACCTGACAGAGAAAATCGTTATCGGTCAGAATCTCCTGATTACTCCGGAAAGTACTACCGTTGTTCAGAACTGGAACTGGCGCTTCAGCAGGCAAATCATCCTGAATACATCTAAATCAGGGGCCGGTACAAAAGAAGACGTATACGACTTTCCCGTCCTGATACGATTAACAAAGGAAAACTTCGATTTCTCTGAAGCGCAGGATTACGGGCAGGATATTCGCTTTACTTCCTCAAATGGTGTACCGCTTTCCCATGAAGTCGAGACGTGGAGTTCCGATGACAGGAATGCTGCAATATGGGTAAAAGTTGATACCGTTTTTGGTAACAATGGCGAACAATCAATAACCATGTACTGGGGTAATCCAGATGCAGCAGATGCTTCAAACGGCATATCTGTTTTCGATACCGCATCCGGCTACCAGGCGGTCTGGCATTTCAGTGATGAAACCGGTGCTATGGCAAATGATGCAACACTGAATAACTACAACGCCGTTTCTGATGATGCTGCAAGGCCGCTGGCGGGAAGCGGCGTTGCCGGGGGGTGCCGTGTATTTAATGGCACCGATCATTTTTACTCTGTTCCAAATAGTTCCAGCAGTAAACTAAATTTTTCCGAAGATGGAGATTTCTTAATCAGCGCCTGGGTTTTAGTGGAAAGCTACGACAGTTTACCCCATGTTATTGTTGCCAAAGGATATGAGCAGTACTTTATGCGCTATACTGGAATTTCCACCAAAAAACCATTGTGGGAGTTCGCTCAATTAGACGGGGATGGAAACTGGGAGGCCTGCTCGACGGGTGCCTCAATGAATGAATGGACACTCGTTACAGCCGTCCGTCAAGGGAACAGACAGCTTCTTTACTGCAACGGAGTGCTTGCTGACAGTACACCGGATGTCTTTGCGTCTGCTAATTTTTTAAGGAATACGTCAAGTGATGTTTCGATTGGAAAATATCTGACCGTAGTTGATATACCCGGTTATGATAATGGATACTGCTACTTTAGAGGCTCTATGGATGAAGTCCGTATGATTGGTGAAGGCAAAAGCTCTGACTGGGTGCTGCTTTGTTATATGAATCAGCGATTTGATGATCGTCTGGTTGTTTTTAGATAGAACCGGGTGATGTTGGGGGGTACAGAATAAAAATCCGGCACGCAGGTCAAGCTGTGTGCCGGAAAGAGGGTTAGTTTATCTGTACAAGATCGATATCAAAGACCAGGTCTTTCCCTGCCAGCGGATGATTTGCATCGAGAGTAACCGAACTATCACGGACATCGATTATGGTCATAATAAATGTCTGACCTAACTGATTGGCTACTCTGATCTGCTTGCCTTTTTCAGGCATCACAGCCTCAGGGAATTGATCTTTGCCTACTGTTGCCACTAAACCATCCAGGTGAGGGCCATATGCCTGTTTAGAGGAAACCTCAACGGTCTTATGTTGCCCGACATCCATGCCGATTACCGCCTCCTCAAAACCGGGTATGACCATACCATCCCCAATCACAAATTCCAGCGGCTCACCATCGGAGCTATCGAATACTGTCTCGTCTTTCAGTTTCCCGGTATATAAAACCCTCACCGTATCGCCTATTTTTGCCGACATGTTGAGCTCCTATCTGCTTTTTTTCCCGAATCATGATGGAACCCCTAACCTGCCGTCCCGGGTGAACTCATGCTCGTGCTAAATAGAATACATGGATTTAAAGAGCAAAAGACAGACCACCTTTAAACTGGAAAAAATCAGGAAACAAATCTCCGATTGCCGCCAAGGCAGAGAATCCAGATCTTTCTACTCAAAATCAATAATTTTGAGTTAAAACGTAAACTCGCCACCCCTGTAAATCACCTTCCTGGACCCGTCCCTGAGAATCGCGGTTACCTCCCTGTCCCCGGTGGCAATTATATCGGTGTGTTCGGGAGAATCGTTATAGCCAAGCTCCTTAAACTTCTCGTTGCTCATCTCTTTAGGGTCAACTTTGCAGGCATCGTGATAGGCTTTCCCGATTGCAAGGTGACAGTTTCCGAATTCTCCCCCGAAGTTCTCATCAAAGAGGGTATCTGCCATAAAATGGGTGATTTTTGAGAAACGCCTGTCTGTTAATGAGAACTCACCGATCTTATCTGCATTTTTCTGAGCGATCATCTCTTTAAGGAGCTCCTCTTTCTGAGAAGCCCTGGCCCCGACAATCCGGCCGTTTTTGATCTGCAGGTGGATATCTTTGATTATGTTTCCGTATCTATAAAGCGGAAGATCAAAAAAGATCTTCCCCTCGATTCCCCGCCAGTCCGGGGATGTAAAGATCTCGAAGCTGGGAATGTTTCTTCCTCTTCCGCCCAGCCACTTTCTCTGTTCTCCAAGAGTGACAATCAGATCGGTTTCCCTGGCCTTCACATGAAGCTTATCTATTGGCATCTCATTTAGCTGATCAAGAATAGAGTTCATCTGACTGTTTACAGCGCGCCACTTTTCTATGGGATCTTCGTGGTCAAGAAAACAGGCACGTTCGATCTGCTGCCAGTATTCTTCTGTGGAGAGCCCGGCCTCTTTAGCCGACCCCTCTGTACCGTAAAGGCACAGTGTCCAGGTGAATTTTCCCGCATCTTCCTTTTTGTCAAGCCAGTCCCGGAATTTCTTTACGCTGTTGCTTGCCAGAATCACTTTCCCCGGGTCTGCTTCAGCCAGATAGAGGGGGTCCTTTTCTGCCAGAACTCTTACATAATGATCGATGTTATCGGCCAGGCCACGGTAGTACTTGTCAGGAAAAAATTTCAACTGCTCGTCACTGCTCTCCGTGAGCTGTATAAGCTTGAAATCATCATCCTGAATCTGAAGGATCGGGTGTCCTCCGCTTCTGATTATTGTTCTGTAGACTTCACGGGCCAGAGGAACCCCGGGGGCCTGAGTCACAAGGTAGACTACTTCTCCCGGCTTAATCCCCTCGCCATCATTGAGTGCGTAGTTGATCAATACTCCCGCATAACGTTTAAGTACTTCTGATGTAGGCTGATACATTTGTGTTTCTCCTGTTTTCTTTTAACCTGAAAATCGCAGTTGGATGCGACTTTCAGGTTTAAAATAAATCCGGCCGCTTTAAACTGGTTTACGGCACAGTAATTGAACGGGCTAAATCAAAGAGGTGCACTTATGCTGGTAAAAGAGATTATGACCCGTGGTATCGATTTCCTGGATCGGTTGGACACGGTGCAAAAAGCAGCCCAGAAGATGCTGCGGGATAATATCGGAGCACTGCCGGTATTTGACAGCAACTTTCTGGTGGGCATCGTTTCCGACAGAGACATCACTCTCAGAAGCTCCTCTTTTGGTAAAGACCCCCAGAGGACCAGAGTGTGTGATATCATGACTCCCGAAGTATTTGTCTGTGACCAGAATGACACTGTCGAAGAGGCCGCGTCAATAATGGAAAAAAGGCAGGTCCGCCGCCTGCCGGTCACAAACGAGCAGAAGCATATTGTCGGGATGGTGTCACTAACTGATCTGGCAAAAGGATTTAACCTAAAAATCGCAGTTGGATGAGGCAAAAAACCGTAACCTGTTGAGCGCTAAGGCTTTCAGGCGTCTTGATCTTATCACCTTGTCGATAAGACCTGCGCCGCCTTCAAGCCTTATCATCCCA
>JAAYYB010000104.1 GCA_012515615.1 Fibrobacter sp. | reverse complement strand
TCAGGTGGTGAGTCGCAGCGTCTCAAGCTGGCATCAGAGCTGCATAAAAGTGGTAACATTTACATCATGGATGAGCCTACAACCGGTTTACATTTATCAGACATTGAGCGCCTGTACGGAATTATAAAATCACTTACTGACAAAAACAACACGGTGATTATAATTGAGCACAACCTTAATATTATTCGTTATGCAGACTGGATAATCGATATGGGTCCTGAAGGAGGCAAAAATGGCGGAGAGGTTCTTTTTGAGGGGACACCAGAAGAAATGATGATGGCACAAAAATCTGTTACGGGGAGATATTTAAAGGATGTATTATAAATGTCCATGGATATTTCGTCAAGTTCGGGTCCTCCCCTGAGAGAATCAATTCTAAAAAAAGGTTTGATCCCCGGAAAAATCTTTATATATTGGCTGCTTAAAAATTCAATGAAAGTGAACATATGGCAGAACGAAAAGCACTGATAATCGATCTTGACGGGACACTTTTTAACAGCAATAAAAAGATCTCGGATTACAATATTTCCAGGCTTAACCTGTGCCATGAACAGAATCATATTACAATAATTGCAACTGCCAGACCGCTTCGTACTGTGATAAGCAGGCTCCCCTGCAGTTTCAAACCTTCCTATTTAGTATTATGCAACGGAGCCTGGATCATAAAGGACGGGCAGCTTATTTACAGAGATGAAATCAGGTCAGAAGATGTAAAAAACATTTGCAGAGAGATGTCGGAGGCCGGGTATTTTCCGATGATTGAAGCAGATGATGCTTTTTATACAGATGGGAAAGACGAATCCTGGTTTGAGGGGCGAATTTTTCCTTTTTCAGAGTACAGGGCTAATGATGCCTGCAAGATACTGGCTTTCAGGGCAGATGGAATAAACGAAGCTCAGATCAACAGGATAGTAACGGATGATTTCACAAAAGTAATCACCGATAAGGGAACGCTCCTGCAGATCTCAAAAAAAGGTTGTACGAAAGTGTCGGCCTGTGATGTGATTTTGAGAATGGAAAATATCTGCTGGGAGGATACATTCGCATTTGGTGATGACACCAATGATCTGCCGGTATTTAAGATGGCAGGCAACACAATCGCAATGGGTAACGCCACAGAAGAACTGAAATCGGCATCGAAGTGGATAACCGACACAAATGATGATGATGGCGTAGGAAAGGCAATTGAAAAGTATTTACTCAGGGAAATCACCAGACAGGTTATTTAGGGTACCTCCGGGTAAAAAGTACCGAACAGCTAATCTCTCGAATTCTATATTTGTTAATAATACCTGACTTATACATCCGGGAAAGGATGAAGTGCGCTGGCTGGAGTTCGGAAACTGTACATAAATGAACCTGCTGCAAGATTTTGCAGACCAAATATATTGGTGAACACACCTTAGAGTATGTTTCATTCCTGATTTATACACACGGGGTCAGGGCGAATTGCACTTACCCCCTCCCGGGTGCATAAGTCAGGTAACAGAAAGGACTCACCATGCAGGAAAAAAGAAAATTCCAGAGGCAGCCCTGTAATGGCAAGTTCCTCATTAAAATATCATCCAGTGATGGAAACAAAACATCCGTAAACCCCATATATTTGCGTGATCTCAGTGAAGGTGGTATCTCGGGAACGTATTTCGGCCAGGAGATCCCGAATCAGGAATCTATTCATTTTATTCAGGACTCAAGCGGAAACGAAAAAGCCGCGCGCCTTGTCTGGGCAGTGCAAAGCGTCCCTGAAGTTTACATGCTGGCTTTCAAGTACGAGGATGAGTTTGAGTTCTGAGAACGATAGTCAGATCCGTGACGGTTGTGCTAAAAAGTAGCTTACGTATATAACGAATCGTTCCGTCATTCCGGCGAAGGCCGGAATCCATCTTACCCTACGTCAACAGTTCTCTGATGGATGCCGTTTTTCAACGGCATGACGTCCCGCGACGGTTGTGCACTGTGGTTAGTTTGTTCTCCTCCCACTCATATTCTTTATTCTTCACACTGCCAGGGCCAGGGCCCCTGTAAGAAATGCACATTCAAAAAGCTCAGTTGCGGCACCTGCAATATCCCCTGTAATTCCGCCTATCCGGCGTAAAGACAGAATTACCGGAATTGATGATAGCAAAATTCCGCATACAAAAGGAAGTATCATCCTGTGAAAACCTGAATAGTACCAGGTAAATGCAATAAAAGCCGCCAACTGGATAAAAAGAAGAGAAATTATCAACGGAGTCCCCTTAAGACCTGAGGCTTTTCCGTCGTTGCCCCTGGAATAGGGTAAAAAGGAGAACAAGAGGCCCAGAAGGAGACGTGAAAATACCGGAGCGACAGCTATCCAGAATAGAGCCTCTTTACTTAACTCACCACTGACTATAATACGCCATATTATGATTATTACAATTGCACCGGCGCCAAAACTTCCAATATGTGTATCACGGAGGATCTCAAGGGTTTTTTCTCGCGAATGTTTTATACCGAAAGCATCCGCGGTATCAGCAAATCCATCAAGATGAAGTGCACCTGTTAAGATATAATTAACAGATGCAATCAGTAATCCTGCAAGTGGTGCCATGGCAGGAGGAAAAAAACGCATCACTTCGGCACATCCCGCAAGCAGAGCTCCGATTACTCCCCCGACAACAGCAAACCAGGGCAGAATCAGATATCGTTTCTGCGGCTCGGCTCCGAATGCAGGAATTATTGTCAGAGTTCTGAGCGCGCCGGCAAGCCCTTTAAACGGCACGGTTTGACACTCCTGCGGATGTAAATGTTGCCATCTGATGATAGCAGTTGAGTGCCTGTTCGATAATATTTATCGCCAATACCGCACCGGTTCCTTCTCCAAGTCTCATGCTCAGATCTAAAACAGGCCTGGCATTCATTTCCGATAGCGCTGACTTATGATACTTTTCATCAGAGGCATGGCCGAAAATCAGATATCCGGCGACTTCCGGCCTCATTCGTCTGGCACAAAGTGCAGAAGCCGTGGATATGAATCCGTCAACAACTACAGGAACCCCCTTAGCCGCGCACCCTGTAATAAATCCAGCCATCCCGGCGATTTCAAATCCCCCTACCCTCTTCAGCGCATCAAATGGTGTCTTGTCCCACTGTGATCTGTGGAACATTACACTCTCGGCGATGATTCTGCGTTTTTCTTCCAGGAGCTCATCAGAGGCCCCGGTTCCCCTTCCAACAGTTGTCCGGGGATCAATGTCAAGAAGCAAGGAATAGAGTGCTGAGGCAGACGATGTATTGCCGATTCCCATTTCGCCAACTGCGCAGATATCGGCAGCGGTTCCATATCCAAGTTCAAAACCGGCCTCCAGGGCCCGCCCGCATTCCTCCGCAGTCATTGCGGCACCCCGCCGGAAATTTGCAGTCCCTTTTCCACTTGAATGTGAAATGAGCAGAGGATGAGGATCAAAGAAGCCCTCCACACCCATATCAACTATACGATAATCGATTCCCGCATTTTTACACATGACAGTTACAGCGGCTCCGCCTGAAAGCATGTTATTGACCATCTGTACAGTTACTTCCCTGGGGTATGGAGCAACTCTTTCTTCGGTAATGCCGTGATCACCCGCAAAAACAAACAACTCTTTACGTTTAATTCTGGCGTCGGGCGTGCCTCTGGCAAGGCAGAATGTTTCTGTCAATTCCTCAAGACGTCCCAGGCTCCCCAGGGGTTTTGTAAGATTGTCAAGACGTTCTCTGACATCTTTAAGCAGAGACGGGTTTTCAACAGATCTAATCACCATATCAGAATATTTCATTTAAATGCTCCCGGACTGAGATTTTTTTATCGAAACGGCTATACCAGCCACACACATATACACTTCATCCGCTTCAGAGGCGACAAGCTGATTCAGTTTACCTATTACATCCCTGTAGCGGCGTGTATCAGGCTCGGGAGGCACTATCCCCCATCCAACCTCATTTGTAACCATGTAAAGAGTTCCCCCGGACCTCTCTTTAAATTCCCTCAATGCAGTAAGAAGGTCATCCACCGCATCCATCATTTTCTGCTCATCTCCGGAAGTTCTGTGCCAGATGTTACCAAGCCACACCGTGCAGCAGTCAATGATCGCTGTAGAATCCTTCCCCAATGCCCTGACTGCGCCGGGGAGCTCAAGGGGTGCTTCAACTGTTTCCCATTCCGCTCCCCGCTCTGTCTGATGATCGGAAATACGCACACGCATCTCATCATCAAATGGCTCTGCTGTAGCTATAAAGATCTTGTGTGCAGCAGATGAAAGCCCGGCCTGCTTCAATGTCCACGAACTTTTACCGGACCTTACACCCCCGGTAACTAAAGTAAGATTTCCCATAGTCTGTCAATAACCTTCATCGATTCATTAAAATCTTTTTCGCTGAATATTTCCACTGTCAGCACTCCTCTGTACGCGGCCTCTTTAAGCAACATTAATAAAGATATAAGCTGCTCCCGATCACCAGCGGCCAGAGAAAGATGATCTTTCTTCTTATGCACGCCATGTATATGCACCACAGAAGTGCCGGGTAAAAGAGCAGTGCAAAGACTTTCCCATGAAACATCCGGCTGGAGCCATAGATGCCCTATATCAAGACAATAGGATGTATTGAAACTGCTTACAAGCGGAATATTCCATTCAGCAGGGTATGAAAGATTTTCAATTGCGATGAGTTGAGAATTTTCTGTTCTGCTGACAAGTTCCGAAACAGTTTCTTTACACCAATCCTGCCAGTTTGATACATCCGCTATTCCGGAGCCCTTTTCAATGCCTTCAAGATGAAGCACCCAGGCCCGGGGAGAAAGCCGGCGTGTGAGATCTATTATCCTGCAGGCTTCATCCCGGAATTCCTCCCGAACTTTTTTATCCGGATCACCCGCTTTTCTATCGATCGGCAGATGAACAGTGTAACCGCACCCGTTATCATCGGCCAGAGCACAAAGTTTATTTATGTTATCCTCTGAGGGTATATTGGAAAATGAGGATGACTCAAAGAGCACTAATTCGATATCGTCAACAAGAGGCGCAAGCATCTTGACGTTCGGTACTATGTCATCGGGTATTATGTAGCTTGTAGTCCCTAATAAAAATGGATATTTATTCCTCTTTTTTCCGTCTCTCATCGCTCTATTCCAATTCTTGCTTTTACACCGTTTGTGTAATAGTGTTTAATTTCTCGCATCTCAGTAACAAGATCAGCCTCATCAATCAGTTTCTGTGGTGCACAGCGTCCTGTGACAACGACTTCACACTCCGGTTTTCTCTCCCTTATCACCCCGATCAGTTCATCAACAGTAAACAGTGAGTAAAAAACGGCGATACTTGCCTCATCCAGAATTATAAGATCGTAAATGCCGCTTCTTATGCACTCCCGAACGTCCTTCAGCCCCGACACCGCCGCATCGACATCCTCTTTCTCTGCCTGCCTTTCAATAAAGCACCCGCGACCATACTGGCGCACAGTGACAAGATCAGAGAACCTTTCCAGTGCTCTTATCTCACTGTATTTCATTCCCTTTACAAATTGAGCAAAGAGAACATGCAGGCCTGCTCCGGCAGCCCTGATTGCAAGTCCAATGGCAGCGGTTGTCTTTCCCTTGCCATTTCCGGTGTAAACCTCCAGATATCCCTTTTTCATGACTTATTCCTTACAGTCATTCATTTTTTTATACTCACCATTTCCCGCCCCCATATTAAGGGGATGCTATGGTGTTTCCTCTCCTACATCAACAGTCTGCTTTTCTTTCGAAACAAAAGCAACAGGAAAAACGGTCCGCCCAGAAGCGCGGTGACTATTCCAACAGGTATTTCTGATGGTGGAGCAATTGTACGTGCAACTGTATCGGCGACAATAAGAAACGTTCCGCCCAGAAGAAACGAACAGAGAGCCAGAAGCCTGTGCCTAACTCCCGGAATCAGCATCCGGCATGCATGCGGAGCAATGATACTGATAAAACCGATAGGCCCGCAGACTGCCACGATTCCCCCTACGGCCAGAGCTGTTATGGTGATAAAGACAATCCTGCCAGTCTTCACATTGACACCGCGGGAGTGGGCTATGCTGTCGCCGGCCAGAAATTGATCGAGCTGCGGCATCAGAACCCCTGCCACAGCAAAAAACAGTATCAAGGGGACAAGCATGCAGACCAGAAGAGAATATGAGGCGCCGTCAACACTTCCTATGACCCATTGGATAATCTGAAATGATTTGTGCACGCCTCCCACAGTGTGCAGAAACATTATGAATCCTGAGCAGATAGTGGCCACAATGACACCGGCCAGAAGCAGTGTGCTTGAGTTGGACTCGCGTGTAAATGCAAGGCAGTAGATAATTACAATAGAGCCAAGGGCGCCGGCAAAAGCACACAATGACACAATCGACATTCCTGCCACCGATCCCCCCACGCCGGCAATTATACACAGAGCAGCCCCCAGTGAGGCGCCGCTTGAGATACCAAGAGTATAGGGGTCGGCAAGAGGATTCCGGAAGAGGGCCTGATAAACAATACCCGTAACAGCCAGTCCGCCTCCGGCAAAGAGCGCTACCAGTACCCTTGGAACTCTGATTGACCAGAACACAAATCCCAGGTTCTCATCAGTAAGAAGTTTCTGAGGTGTAATGAGGGTAATGCCGATCATGGGACAGATTAGAAGGGCGGCAGATGTAAGCGCCGCAAGAGATATGAGGACGACAAGGGGACGTTTTACTGAAGACATTTCATCCCCCATGATCCGTAAGCTTCGGCAGAGAGTTCACTGCAGTTAAACTGCATGAAACGGGTACCGAATATCTGTTCAAGAAGCTCAGGGCAGCCTTTTTTGAATTCCCCGGTTGATCCCCCGTAAAGCAGTTGTCCATCTTTGAGTGCGGCAATATGGGAGCACTGATAAAGCGCGCTGTTAATGTCATGTGTGATCATCACTGTTGTAAGTTCACGCTTAACATCGAGGCGGCAGAGTGCATCAAAAAAGAGACGTTCATGAGCCGGGTCAAGAAATGTCGTGGGTTCATCAAGGAGAAGAACCGGTGCGGACTGGGCAACGGCTCCGGCCAGAAGCGCCCTCTGGAGTTCTCCACCGGAGAGTGTGCTCATGATCCGGTTTTCCAGATGATGAATATCACAGATTTCGATTGCCTCGGCTACAACCTCCCGATCCTCTTTTGACGGCACCCCCATGAGGCCCATCAGGGAGTACCGGCCCAGCATTACAAAATCATAGACTGTGTAGGGAATCAATCCATCTGGTTTCTGAGGCATGTATGAGATCACATGCGCACGTTTACGTGAGGAATACTGCCTGATATCGCATCCGTTCAATAAAACAGATCCCGATGACGGTTTTAAGAGGCCGGCCATGATTTTAATGAGGGTTGATTTACCGGCGCCATTGGGTCCGACAATTGCCCAGCGCTGGTTCTTCCCGATTTTCAATGTAATACCAGCAAGAGCCTCACTGCGGCCATAGGCGGCATGAAGATTCTCTATCTGAATTATAGATGATGCCTTGTTCATTCTGCTTTACTCCCGTTCCAGGCGGAGATGATTCGTTTGAAGTCATCCAGAAGCAGAAGGAGACGCGGTCCCGGGAGTGTCGCATACGCTTCGGATATGCAGAAAGCCTGTTTACTGCTGACAGCGGGAACACGAGTCAATTCTTTCCAGTCATTGACAAGAAGGCTGCAGTTGTAATCACTCATTGCCGGAGCCAGATCTATAATAATATCAGGCGAGAGTGAGATCAGTCCCTCTCTGGAAAGTCTGGAATAGAACTGAAGTGAGTCTCTGAGAACGTTCCTGCCTCCTGCGGCGATGATCAGGTCGCTGTGAAAAGTTGAGAGCCCTGCAGCAAAGAGACTCTTTATCTGCCCGGAACCCGGAGAGTCGCGGCCCACACAGACAAGCACTTCCGGGCCCTGTGTCCCGGCTATGTCTGTAGCCGGCAGTTTACTTCTAAAGAGTTTAAGAAGGCTGTCAGCCGCGTTTTCTGCACCGCAGATTCGTCCTATCTGAGAAAAAGAGCTGCACACTGACGCATATCTGAAATTATCAATTACCACAACAGGAATCCTGAAACGTTCCAGTATTGCGTGCTGTCTCTCATGTTCACGGGAGACAAACACCAGATCAGGCTTGAGGACCACTATTCTCTCGAGGTTGGCATTGTCGTATCCGCCGATTTTTTCGATTTTCCGTGCCTCTGGAGGATAATCACAGTTACTTGTCACTCCGACAAGTCTTTCACCGAGCCCCAGGGCAAAGAGAGTCTCTGTTATGCTGGGGGCTAAAGAGATGATACGGGCGGGGGTTTTGGGATTTCCAGTTCTCTGTTCCGTGCATCCGAAGAGACATATTGTATACAGAATTACTGCAAGAATCTTTATCATGCCTTTTATTACCTTACACTCTTAGCGCATCAAAAACAGCTATTGATCATAAGAACAGATTGAAGAATTCCTTTAAAAATACTTTTGTCCTTCGACCGGGCGCTCAGAATACGAGCTCTACCTGTTTCTCTTCTTTCTTAACTTCTTAACTAACAACTTCTTAACTTGCAACTTATTTTCACCTTCCCACAACCAGTCCGTTGGGTGGA
Source organism: Fibrobacter sp. (assembly GCA_012515615.1). Lineage (GTDB taxonomy): Bacteria > Fibrobacterota > Chitinivibrionia > Chitinivibrionales > Chitinispirillaceae > JAAYIG01. The sequence continues at coordinate 8,577 of JAAYYB010000104.1, read as the reverse complement.
AGAGATGTTTTTACTGTCGTACCTTCCTGGAGATTGTTTTTATATATCCTGACGCCAGCTTCTTCAGGGTCCCTTTCCGCAACGTACAGTTTTCCGTCTACATCATCGTAACAGATTCCTCCATAGGCATTTTTTACCCCGGGAAGATCCTTAATTACCTTCTTTGAGGATACATCGATCTCCAGCACCTTAACATCAGGATATTCGACATAAGATGTGATATAGAAACGACTTCCTTCTTTATGCACAATCTGATTTGGATTACCCCCCAGAACATCATCTCTCAATACAGTACTCACAGTTTTATCTGTCAAATTTACCTTTTCCACCGCTCCGTCCCCGAGCTTAAGATCACCCGGATTTGAAACGTAGAGAGCCCCGTCATGCAGCTCCATCGAGAAGCCGTTTTTATACTTCATGGCAATAGTGTCAACAATCAGATCTTTGCTGGTATCAATTTTAAGAATAAGAGTGGAAGCTCCGGGTTCATAACCGTCACGACGCTGCAGCATCACATAAAGATCTCTGCCGTCAAGCTCCATCTCGCCTGCATAGGGAGTTGTGTTTCTGGCCGGAAGGAAGGTGTAGTCAGAGATATCGATGCTTGAGATTGTGTCACCGGTTGAGGGATTGAAGATGGTAATCAGGGGCTTGTCCTGATTTGAGATATAGGCTTTTTGTGAACTGAGGAATGCAATATCCTGGGGGTTAAAGTTATTTCCAAGGTGATTTTGATAGGCTATGGCTGATTTTCCGGTTTTTGAAAAGTCGATTTTCATAAAATTGTCGGCACCGAATCGTTCTAAAACATACAGGCAGCCATCATAAAATTTGATCACAGCATCATTATAGACCGGAATTGCAGATGAATTTAGTTCTTTTTGTTCAATTGACATTCTTTCAAGAGCTCCCGAATGATAATCGGACTCTACTATGAAAAGTTTTACTGATTCATCTGCCCGGTCGGTATCGTCTGGATTCATTAAAAAACAACCAGTAAATAAAATCATGATTGCGGTGATTGAACTGGTATATACTGCGATCAATTTTGATGACATACACGTCTCAACTCTTTTCATCTCTGCGTCTTTCCTCTGCGCTCTCTGCGCACTTTGCGTTTAAATTCCGGCCGTATCTTAATTCTTTTCATCTCTGCGTCTTTCCTCAGCGTCCTCTGCTAACTTTGCGTTTAATTCCGGCCGTGTCTTAATTAAGCGCATGGACGCACTCCGGACTTACCGGTTTCTTTAATAGAATTCCTTTTATCAATCCATTCCCACCCCATCTAAAAGCTATACCCTGCTGTTATCAGCCACTCGTTTGACGGATAGAGAATCCAGGAATACCCGCTCTCATAAGAGCGGATCATCTCCTCACTACGCAGGGAAATCCGGCTGAAATTGCGTATTGATAATCCCAGGTCAAAATTTCTGCCTGTTTTCCAGATTATACGGGCATTATGAAACAGCATCCCGGGCTTGTCCGGGTCATCCGGGACTCTGCTAACGTTGCCGGGATCCCTGAAAAAAGGTGATTTATAATCCAGCCAGTATTCCGGTTCTATCCCCTTGAATGGCCCGAAGGAGATTCTGGCAAGCACCGATAAATCGGGTTCATTGGGCAGCCTATTTCCGTAGTATCCGTTATAATGAGAACGGTTTTCTGCTTTCTGCAGAGTTGCCCTGACCTCGGTTTCAATAAAGCTGAGAGGGCGGACACGCAAAGAGGTTTCAAGGCCGGTAGTAAGTGTAGAAGCAAAGTTGCCGGCTTTGGCCATCCTTCCATCAGAGCTCATCACTACCCCGTTTTGTGTTTCTGTTCTGAAAACCACTGCTTCAACCCAGGTTTTACTTTTAAGCAGACGGGCCCCGCCCTCTATAGTTGTTCCGGTTTCCTCTTTAAGGCCGGGGCTTGGAAGCACGGTTCCATTGAGTCCGAACTTTTCCCTGAGCCCGGGGACATTGCTGTAACGGGCCGCATTTACAAACAGGTTAAAAACATTTTCTATCCGCCATTGAATCCCGGCGTGAGCAGCCCATGGATATTCTATGTCAAGAGAAGGTTTCACTGTAATTTTCAGCCTTTCATTGACGCCGCCATCGGTAGCACTTCTGACACCCTTGACCGTACCTCCGGCAGTGATTCCAAAACTTCCCGGCCCTGCCGGAATCAGACCATCGATGTCACCGGAAAGTGAGATTTCCTGAGAGTTTCCCGGCCAGTCACTTACGGGATATCCTGAGGATTTTGTTTCGGTTTCGATCTCTGAGTGCCTTCCCTGAAGAGAGACCCGGCCCATCAGGAATTCTGAAAAGAAAAGGTCTGCGATGCATGATAAATGGAATGTCTTAAAAACCGATCCGATATCGATCCATGCATTATTCATCGTTGATATGTCGCCCATATCAGGTCCCATACTCTCATCCTGACTTGTCCAGAAAGTATTGTTATCCCACTGCAGGAAAGCGATTTCAGGAGTAAGCAGGAAACCGTGATTCTGTTGCAGTTTGTCACCTGAGAGCCTTGCGGTAAAATCGAATAGTTTCTGTTTGAATTCTGCTGTCCGGTTTACATATCCTTCCTCTGCAGGAATTTCTGCCCCGGAAACCGAATATGCGATTCCTGATGAAAGGGTGCGGCCGTTTTTTAATTCGAGTGTCGGATGGAGCCTCGCGTCAAAAGAGCTGTATGCGTGGTTTTCCACAGTACGGATCCGGTCATCGGAGCTGTTTGCATAAGTCTTATTTCTGTCAAGGTATGGCCAGTCATTGCCGGAAAAGGTGCTACTGACAGATCCAAAGAGCTGGAACCGGTCGGAAAAAGGATGGTTTGCCTCTGCGGAGAACTTGCGGTAGCCGTATGCGCCGATTGCAGTATTTGCGTTAAAAGAGTTTTGACCTGCAGATGTTCTGCTTTTAAGGTTTATCACTCCGCCGATGGAGTTTCCGCCGAATTCTGCCGGCGTAATTCCTTTGAAAACCTCAATTTCTCCTATTCTGTCGGGATTTATGGCACTGAGATCAACAGCGCCGCCCATTGCCGAATTAAGCGGAATGCCATCAAGGAGAACCAGAACGTTATCCCCCTGCACCCCTCTGACTGTTACGCTCTGAAAACTCCCCGTACCCCCGTATCTTCTTGTCTGCACCCCGGTCTGTTCTGCAATGATATCTGCCAGACTTTTATTAGTAGCAGCCCATTCATCTTTACGGATAATGGAAAGCGAATGTGAGGCTTCAAGAAGTTTCTGCCGCCTCAGGGCGGTCACAGCCATCTTTTCCAGAGCGGATATCTCTGCGGAATCGTTACTTTGAGGCAAGTTTGTAGAAATAGAATCAGATTGTCTTTCTTCAGCAGATGACTCTGATTCGGACACGATGTCAAGGCAAAAAGCACTTTGCTGTAAAGCCGCAATAAGCAGTACACAGCTGAAAAATACGCCGTGGAAACAGGACTTGAACACCGGGAAAACTCCTCCTGAACCCCTTTTCCGTGAGGGTTCAAAAAAGACAGTCGACATCAGGCAGGTCTCCTGGCTTTCCCGGTACTGTCGCCTTCCCATCCGCCCTTGGCATAAGCCCCGGCGTAACAGTGGCCTGGTTGACAGTCCCCTTCACAGTAAACTTAGCCGAATCGAAGTGATTACCTGTGAAGGTATTGGGATTACAGTGGCAGGTCCGCTCCGGATTCGCACCGGAATTCCCTGGCTCCTGAGATCAGGAGTTAAGATATATTGTGGTGGGTGGTGGGACAAGGATGATTCCGGGCATGCAATTGATCCCGTATGGGTTTTTCTACAAGGAACGGATATCGGGCTTTGGTGGAAAATGTAATATCAGACAAGGGATTTCTAAAAATAAGGATTTTTTGGAAGAAGGTATCCCCAGTACAGATAATAAACAAGAATAAAGAGTTTCTGGAAGAGGGTGTCCCCTCTTCCCAAAAATCATTATTTCTAAGAATCTATTGTATTGGGGGCACCCTCTTCCCAAAAATCTTTATTTCTAAGAATCTATTATATTGTGGGCACCCTCTTCCAAAAACTCCCTATTCTTGATTATTTCCAATCCAACATTTAGATTAAAAAAAGCTCATCAGAGCATTTCCATCTGTATTCTCAATCCGGCCATTAAATTAAATGCCTAAGTAAACTATCAACAGGCATTTCAGTTTGCAGGCTGGAAATAATTCTCCCGAAAAAACAATTCCCGAAAAAAAGCAATTCAGCTCCTGAAAACAGGAGAATGCAGCTGATTTATTCAGTTCTCTCAAAAGTAACTACGTTTGCGGAAACATGGTGTTTTAAACAAACTTAACTCAGGAGGGAAGTATGATTTTTGACGGTAGCTACAAAAGCAACAGCAATGAAACTGTCGATTTATCCAATGAGAATTTTTCGATGGAAAAGAAACTCCGTGAAAGAGGAGTTTTCTTTGATCCAGAAGACAAGGCGGACCCTGTTGAATATAACAGGATGCTGAGGCAATTTATGGAAATGGAAGGGATTGATCTCCCATCTAACCTGGTTAGATCTTTTTTCCCTGCCGGGTACAGATTCCCGCCTCTGGAGGAGATGAACGAGAAGGAGCTTGAAGATAAAGTTAACGACATCAATGAAATCCTTCTGAAAAACCATGTTGAAGTTGCACTTGCGGATGGCCTGCCCGACAGTCTCTTTTATAAATATATCGTCGAGACACTCCTTTCAGAAACGGTATCGGTTAACTCAAAGAGCATCCAGTTCGAGATCTTTGACGGCTGTTGTGTTGAGTGCGAGGAGTGTTTCCAGAAAGATTATTGTGAAACTGCAAAGGAGGAGTTTAACACCTGATATCAACCAATTGACAAGATTGATCATGAAGAACCAGCTTTTCAATACAGCTATTCTTCTGCTATCATTCCTGTTTCGGCTAAGCATCCGGGTGATTACTTTACCCCTGAGCCCTGGAAAGGGACCGGTAATGGTTTTGAGCAATTTTGTGATAAAGGGAAACACCTGTTCTCCGGTTTCATGGGGCGGGAGGTGAGAGAAACCCGGATGGATTACATTGGAGGGCCCCGCCCACAGGCATCTTGAATAATGACAGAGAATTATTGACATAAGATCGCAATACAGGCTTTCCCTTGATAGTTGTCTCACCAATCACCTGAATCAAAAAGGGCTCAACACCATGTCTGATAAAGAGATTATCTGTTATGAAGGCAGCCCCAATGATGCGGTCTCTGCGCATCCGGTCGATTATATCAAGGCCACCTGTATCATTGACGGGCACATGCATATAAACAGCGGCTCATGTACACCGCTTCCGCTGCTTTATGCTCAGGTTTCCCCGGGACTGGGGCAGAAACCGATCATAAGGAAAAGAGAGGCTCTGGAAGCGGGTTTGGGGGTTCTTGGCTTTAAAGAAGGAGTTGAGGTTCAGAATGAATCAACTGCCAGGATTGCAGACAGGGCAGTTACTGATAATAAAATTCTTTATCAACTGGTCACAAACAGCCGCGACTTTGAAAACCCGGACCGTTTCGAGGATATTTACGAGAATAAAACACCGGTAATCTCCCCTATGATAGCGGCGATGATGGATATGGAGTATGCGCATATCGCAGGTTACAAGGGCGTCCCGATTTATCGTACAGATAAAAAAGGCCTCTTCTATTTCAGGAGAAAATCCGGATCAAGGATGGAACAGTGTGAGGAACATGAGGACATCAGGGTCTGCCTTGCACATGAGTTTGATAATTCAGACACTTTAAAGCTGGAAAGATGGCAAGTGCAGCTTTCAGAGACTAAGGCATCTGCAGCCAAGTATCCTTTTAAACTCATTCCCCTGTACTTTTACGATCCCCGTCGCTGGCGGCTTGCTGCTGGAAAAAAATCTTTGAAATCCTTGGAATGCGGGCCGTGGGATGAGCCGTTCAGGGAGATCGCGACCGAAACGAATCCCGGCGTTTTCGGCGGTTTCAAGATGTACCCTCCCCTTGGGCACAAACCCTTTGATCCGCTCTGCGATTTTCTTCCTGAGTTTTACGACAGATGCGAATCGGAGAAAATTCCAATCCTGACTCACTGTTCGCCTGGAGGCATGTGTACCCATGATGCTCCTTATTACATTGAATTTGAAGGATATCATTACAGGAAAATTTACGACGGCAAAGTGGCTCAACAGAATAAGTTGATAAAAATCCACGCTGACAGGGAAAGGCCTTTCCCACCTCCAGAGCCCTTTGCAGAACTTTCCGACAGCATGATAAAAAAACACAGGAGAATAATAGATGATAAGCTTTATGACCCTGATATGAACCATTTCTTCAAAAACTATGTTCATCCTGAAGAGTGGCGGAAAGTGCTGAAACATTTCCCGGAACTGCGACTCTGCCTTGCGCATTTTGGCGGTGATGAATGGCGGAGGGGAAGATTGGAAAAATGGAATTCTGATGAGCTGCCAAGTGAATGGGTAGAGAGTATAATTGGTTTAACAAAAGAGTATCTGCATGTTTATACTGATATCTCCTGTTTTAATATGGGAAACACAATGGAGAAAGGCGACGGCGAGGTGCGGGACTCATTTGGAAACTTTCTCTGCAGTCTTGATGACAAAAGGTACTCTCACCTCAAGCACAAGATTATATTCGGTACAGACTGGTATTTGACACTCATCACCAGAAAACGCGGCGGTAAATACGGGCAGTACTGCAAAGAGATTAAAAAATTTCTGGACAGCATAGACAGAACATTCTGGTTGAGGTTTGCATTGATTAATCCATGGGAGTTTTATGGATTTGAAGATCAAACCAAGCTTGAAAATATGCGGAAAAAATTTGAAGAGGAAGAGGCGAATGAAAAGGCTGTGGATAGCAATTTCAAAAGTCTCTTAAAAGTCACTGGAGAAGTAAATAAAATCAAAGACCAGCTGAACGAATTTGACCTATTGCAAAAAAACAAATAGAGATATGCTTATGACCCATGATAAAAGGATTGTCCAGGTTGTTGTAGTTTTTACATTTCTTATAAACTTGTACTGTATCTACATCCCCGGCAGTAACCTCTCCAAGGAGAAACCCTACATGCCTGAATATATGATTATAAGACATAACGGGAAACGGGTATTTGTACCCCAGACACTTGCTCCTAAGTACCCTGTCGTGAACATATTCGCAGTACCGGTTAAAAATGCCCTTGGAACGATTGACATAGATAATGCCATAACCGTAATGCGGTTTACAGATAATGGAATTGAATATGATGTGGTCGCTAAAAATTTTCTCAAGCATGTAAATGGGGCTTATAACTTCGGGTTCTGTAATGTCTATTCTAATGAAGAAATTGCGTATACTCAATCAAGGTGGGCGGTGATCGCTAACATCAAAACCGGTAAAGTAGTTACACCGGTTATAACCTGCAACCTCGATGATTTGATCACAGGTTTGAGACCTTTGGGAAACAGAGCTGAAGGGAAATATTTGCTATTGCGGGAAGGTCCCTATTACGGAAAGGGCAGCGAAGATTTTCTTCACTTGGTAAGATTAATCAACAATGATTCAATTCAAGATGAAGGCTTTTTAAATGCAGGTATAAGTACGATTGGCTATAAAATCCCCTGGCAACTGCATAATGACCTTATCTTTACCTACGATGTTGACTCCAACAGGATCTCCTGCCACGACTTAAACCTCAAGCCTTTCCAACATCCTTTTGCAGATGTGTTTAATAACAACAGCCGCAATTGGCGGAGAATCAAAGAATTTATTATTCATCCGACCCTTCCTTTGGGCATAATAGTAGAGAAGGGTAAAAAGGTTGACTGGGATTCAATTCACAGCCTTCCAAATGAAGTCTATGAAGAAGCAAGGAAGCCGGTTATAAAAGAAAGAGACAGGCACGTTCTCTATCTCCTCCGCTGGGACACATCAGACCCCGAAAAACAGATAATCCCCCTTCTCACCGATTCTCTCTCCCTTATTCCACCTGTAACATGTAAATCTTATTCCGGGTTTCAGTTCTCCCCTGACGGCTCCTGGCTGGTATTCAAAGATGAGACTAAAGACATGTTAAAACCGGTTTTCATAGCTCTTCCAGTCATTAAAGACTCCCCTCTCTTTCTCGGTGAGCCGCTTTACCTGGGCCGGCTTATGACTGAAGATGCAACCCCCCGCATGAGTGCCTGGACTACAGATCCGCTGGGGTTTGCGGTCTCAAGCGGAGAATACGGGCTCTGGAAATGGGATCTCGGGAGAGTGGATAAGGCTAAAGTTGTGGATATGGCGGAGGGGATTATTCAGACTGAGTGATTATGGTTGTTTCAGGCCTGCCTTCAACATTGGATTAAAATCTACCGGAAACCTTTTTTGACCTTCCATACTTCAAATTATATAATTCTATTTTACCAAACATTTTCTAAAGAAGCGTGTTTTTCTAAAAAGAAAGTAGCGGAGATTCTTTTTTTTATCTATCCTGATTCCGTGAGTAAAAAATCAAATATTAACAAAAAAAACTCATGCAAAGACCTTGTTAATATTATAAATTATGGGTGAATGTGTTTGACAATAGAATAGTAAAAAAATTCACCCGGCAGGTGT
>JAAYYB010000103.1 GCA_012515615.1 Fibrobacter sp. | reverse complement strand
TCTCAGGTGTCAGCTCTGTAATCATGAATGCATTTACCTTCTCACCATACACCTGTTCACAATCCTGGGTAAACCGTACTAAAGTATCTCCAAGATCAATCACCCTTCCTGATGGCCGGGCGATTCTGAGATTGTGCAGAACAACAGGGCTCTGAGGATGCTCTGTCCAGTCTCCCTCAAGAGACCCGGAATAGAAAAGCCGCAGTATGTCATTGCGCTCTGCAACAAAAATCCACCAGCGATCATTGTAATGAATAATAGACGGATCACTGTAATTTCCTTTGAGAAGAGTTCTGACCTGCTTCCATGCATATGGGAACTGCTCGGCTTTATAAAGATTCACGGAAAAAGCCTCCTTACTCTCCGGAATCATGTAATAATCACCTTCCCATTTAAAAATGTAAGGATAGGAGAGATGAAAAGATTCATTGAGTACGACCCTGTCATAATCCCAGATTTTTCCATCGGTACTGACAGCCAGACCGATATCTCCCTGATCGGTACTGCTGTTAAATATTTCAAAGAACATATACCAGCTTCCGTTCTCCTGAATTAAAAACGGATCAGCGACAAAATCTGCCGGTATATCGGTTACATCCCTGGCTGTTATTACCGGATTGACCGCCTCAGAATGCGGTTTCAAGTCAAAAGGTGAGTCCCCCACGTAGATACCAATTGAATACTCCCCCCTGGTCATTATAAACGGAATACCACGGAGTTTGCCTGTCATTAACCCGGCAGCAAAAGGCAGGGCTATAAGAAAAAGCAAAGATATACTTTTAGTAAGTATATTTTTTTTCACTGAACTCCGCAATTTTTTCCCATTGTCATTGACATTTTTTGTCAAGTTTTTCGGTATAACTTGTGATAACATACCCCCATTACCCATGTATATCCTTCCTTGATTAAATGGATCGCAGTGCAAGGGGATAAAATCCACCCTGATCTGATCCCATTGAGCTCAATTGTGAACCTACTCTGCACCTTTTAAAACCATCTCAAGATTAGCCAAAGCCTTGTACATGGTAGCCTGTCCCCAGTGAAGCATAGGCGTTTTTGCCTTTATTGCCGGGAGCTGCCTGAAATAAAAATACCCTGCCTTGTCCTGCATATTCTCTATTGTCCATCTGGCCACCTTCAAGCCAAGTTCCAGTGAATCGTTGTCAAAATCGGAAAAATTTGCCAGAGTATCTATTGCCTGAGAGGCACACTGGATATCAACCGGATAGACACGGTTATGGTAGTACTTTGGACGGCCGCTGGTTTCAAAAAAGTTGTTTTTGAAATAAACAAAACCCTTCCTTAGATTTTCTGCATACTCTTTATCATTGGTTTTCTCAATGTAACATTTTAGGCTGTCAAGATTATAGCCGGTATGGAAATTATCTATCCACCTTGTCTGCTCACCTTCTCCATAATACCACGATCCATCAGGCCTCTGCCGTGAACAGCTGTACTCCATTGCTTCTTTTGCGACCCGGAGTATTTCTGAATCTCCTGTAATTTTCCCGAGGCGAGCCAGAAATGCCGCACCAAGCATGTTAGAGTTATGAATCGAGCTCTGAGTATAGGCGACATAACTTATACAGGTCCCCCTTTCAGTCTTTTCACGCGGCAGGTTCATAATCCAGCCGCTTACATCAACTGCAGAGTTCAGGTATTTCCTCTCATTCAGCAATTCATAGGAATCAAGCAAAGCCTGACCAATCAGAGATGTCCATACAATAATCGGCTCATGCCTGGGCAGACGTCCTGCCCTGCTTGTAAAATCAAAATGGTTACCCCAGGAGGGCTTTTGATATGCAGGCGCCCGGTTTTTCATCAGCCACTCAAAACAGGCATCCGCCTTCTCCACATACTCTTTTTTACCTGTAACCTTATACCTCTTAAGATACCCCCAGGCCATGTACCCCCTGCCCTTTGTAGATTCCTTCCTGCTTACACCAAGAATTGGCCTGAGATTAAGGGGGCTCTGGCGAACCAGCTGCTGCAGAAGGCGTTCAGCAAAGATATTTCCTAATGTCAAAGGTCGGACAAACGATGAGAGCCCGTCAAATGGTTCATACCCCATGTACCTGTTTTCCTCAACCCACTTTTCAACCTTAAGCAGACTGCTCTCTATGAAAGACTTTGCCGTATTCACCTTCACCCTCCGTTTTTGTTTGTTTTCTCTCAATTTTGCTGCCCAGAACTCTTTTAAAAATCCCACTCAATCGAATCATCTGCTCTGCACGATGAAACCTTATCAACTCTTTAGGCAAAGGACTTTTGGTCCTTATCAGAAATGACCAGGCATAGCCAGCCAAAAGATAAAGCCCTGCCACAAGGTAAGGCCTCTTTCCCATCTGGTAAACACCCCTGAAAAGCTCCCAGAGCGGATGTCCCCCGAGGTAGTGGTCCTTGCGGCCATGGTTGAAACGGGAGATAAGAAAACTATTGTTGCCTGTACCCATTTTGCGGTGATGAATAAAACTTTTATCCTGAAATGTTCTTGTCACCCACCCCCTCATCCTGGCACTTGTCACCGCGGCCCAGTCAATTCCTCCCCCTTTAATAGGTATATAGCCACCGATCTGCTCAAAGCACTCTCTACGGAAAAGCTGGCAGGCTCCGGATACATGATCGTAGTTTGTAAATGCTCCTTCATAAGAGCGGTATCCCTGCTCCTGAAACGGAGAACCCGCAACACCCAGCGACAACATTTTTGCAAATTTACTCATCATAAATTCAAAGTAATCAGGAGGGAACGTAACATCTGCATCCACATTCCCGATGACATCGTACCTTAACCCCTGAAGTCTCCTGAAGCCGGCATTGAAACAGTTAACTTTAGCTGCAAATTGTCTGTCCCGGTGATCAGGCATCCTCAGAAGCTCTATCCATTCAAATTTTTGCTGATACCCCTTTACTATCTCATCTGTTCTGTCTGTTGAGCCATCACTTACTATCACCCACTTTTCCGGAAGATGGCTCTGGGAGACAATCGATTCTATCGTTGCTCCTATAAACGCCTCTTCATTCCTGGCAGGAGTAACCAGCACAAATTTCAACCGTTCCGACATGATCTCCTTACCTTGTTTTTAAAAAAGATATCCCCAGCGCTGTACTCAGTCGCCCGATATGATGAAAATAGCCGTCAAAAAACCGCATCTTGACATGATCCCCCATGGGCACAATAAATGGAAGCACCAGGGTGTAGAGCACAAATGCCATCGAGGACCTGGCCAGAACCCTGAATCTTTGGGCCGGAGGCTCTTTTAGTGAATAGAGATGATTGACCCGCCCCCGCATATATGCCCGGCGCAGATAAAAGCTTTTTCTCCACCTCTCAGGCGGTACCAGCTCGTGAACCGATGCCTCCTGGCACCACACAAAACGGAAACCTTTTTCCTTTACCCGCCCGAAAAAATCGGTGTCCTCTCCTCCGGTCAGACCATATGAGGGATCAAAGAAATTTGCACTGTCAAGGAATATGGCTCTTTTTAACAAAGCATTTCCGGTACGGCAGTTATGAGGCTTCAGAAGCGTACCGGTAGGAAATGAGGGCCTTTCACAAAGTTTACCCCTAATAAGCCAGCCCGGAGGATCGCCATCAAATAATGGCAGAACCGGCCCCAATACCCCATCGGCACCAGTAGCCCTGCAGGTCTTGTACAGATCGTAAAGCCAGAAAGGACCGGGAAACTCATCATCATCGATAAACGCCACATACTCTCCCCTGGAGCTCTTTATTGCCTTGTTTCTTGCCATTGCAATATTTTTTTCTGTTTCATTCTCGTATAAGACATCCATGCCATCCCTGCGACGGATCTCCACAACATGCAAAGCAGATACAGAAGGATCATTATCTACTACGACAACCGAAAAACTGAACTCCCCCCCGTGTCTTTGCTCCCGGAGGGTATCAAGAAGCCTCCCCAGAAGATGCTCCCTTTTGTATGTACAGATACATACACTTATATGCTCAGTGCTCATCTCAAGAATCCTCTTCTTCACTGGAAACCGTTATCAGCTCGTCACTTTCCCCATAATTCTCATCCTCATCCTCATTCCTGAAAAGGAATTCCCGTTTCCCCGCAGCATCAGGGAGATCCTCGGGAACCTGAACAGAAATAAGGAGAAAGACTATCCACAGAAGAGAGGTTGGCTTTACAAAAGAGCTCTCTGTATAGTTATAGATAATTATCATTAAGAGTGCCACCAGCCTAAAGCGCCCCCAGTCAGAATCAAAAGCGATACTGCGGACAATATTGCGGAAAGTGGAAATACCTGTGAGAGCAAGGAGAATCAGACCGATTATCCCCAGGTCTATATAAACATCGATATACCCGTTATGGGCCTGCCCGGGCCGCCATGAGAAAGTTTCCCAGAGCTGATGCCCCAGACTCCCGATCCAGAACCCCCCGTAGCCCGCCCCCGCCAGCCAGCGGTTCTGCCCGATTTTTAAAAGTTCATCCCAGAGAAATGTTCTTCCGGTAAAAGTTGGATCTCCTCCAGTTGATTGCACTATACAGGGCACAAGATCCATGGCTGCGAAATGCTGTGTTAAGATATTCCCCAGTAAAAAACCAAGCACAAGCACCCAGGCCACACCTCTTATCACCTTTACATTTGTTTTAGCCAGCTTTACCAGAAGCAGCATCCCTACACCTACCAGGAAAACAACAAGCGATGTGCGGCTGGTGGCTGTTTTTGAACCGTTCAGAAGCCACACAGCCAGCATCATTACCGGAATGTCAAGAAGTTTCATACGAAACGCACGGGAGAAAAAAACCCACACAAAGAAAAAAGCACTCACACACACCAGTTGCCCCAGACTATTCTTGTGAGTGGTCACCCCGATCCATATCTCAAAGATCCCAGTGTGATCGTAGCTGACACCGAGGTGTCTGTAGTATTTGACAAACAGTACTGACAGGGGCACAAGCACATATGACCACACCCGGAGAACTCTGACAGTCGCGGATGTAAAGTTTATTTCGCTGACCAGCACCATTACCATCAGTAAATCTCCGACAGTCCTCACCCAGCGCTTGAAAGAAACCTCCGGGAACCCTGACCAGATCACACTCAGTCCCATAAAAAGATAAAGCAGCAGAAGGAACCTGTTCCTTCGCACAAACTCCTTCAGGTCTATCCTGCGAAAAATCAAAACTGCCACTGCCAGAACTTCAAGCACAATAAAAAAGTTGCGGTCTATCGGACTGCCCTTAAGATAATCCACCTCTACGGCATTTATCCCTGCACCCATATCAGGGCTGAGCCAATATGTTACTCCTCTTGAGGCGGCCCGTAAAAGCCAGATCAGAGGGATCAAAACAGCAAGGGAAATTCCTTCTTTTTGGTTCTGTTCTAACATTGGGTTCTGTTTTTCTGGTTAATCTTGGTTTTATTAGAATAGCAAAATGCCGGCCGTGTCTAATGACCCGGTGAAAGCGAGTCGACCAGACGAAGGTAAGTGTGTTTCCTGGCTTCCCAGTTATTCTGCTCCATGTATTTTAAGGAATTGACAACCAGTGAATCCCTCAGTCTCTTGTTTTTTCTTAACTTGACAATGCACTCTGCAAGATCCTTCTCATCTTCGGACCTGAAGAACTTGACCAGATTCTCATCGAAATAGTGTGTATGGACAAGAGTGTCTGAAGCTACAACCGGAATACCTACATACATGAATTCCAGGATCTTTGTGCTGAACGCCTCATTGCCAAAGGTGCGCTTGAGTTTTGGCTCTACCCCCAGATCTGCCTCTGCAATGATATGTGGGAGCTTCTCTATGGGAACTATGTCTTTAAAAAAGATCCTGCTCTGCAGATCAAGACTCTTTACCAGATTTTCAAAATAGTGCTGATCGGTTCCTTTGCCGTAGATATGGAACTCAAGATCCGGAATCCGATCCTTTAGAAGATCGACTGCTCTTATGACGGTCTCTAATCCCTGGTGAATACTGAGGGTACCAGGATAGATCATCACAAATCTCTCCATCTTCCCTGTAGCCTGCTTTCTTACATTAAATATTGCAGGATCAGGATAGTTCATCACAACGGTGCATTTATGAGGCGAAACGGACCTGGCGATAAGCCTCTGGTGCCAGATGTGGTTTGCCACAATGACATGATCGGAAAAAGCCATAGAGAGTTTCTCAATCAAAAGAAGCGCCCTGAAAAAAAGTGAGGACTGGGACACTTTAAACTTGCTTGCAAAAAGCTCCGGGACAATGTCATGGATATCAAGGATCACTCTTGCCCCAAGAAGCTTTGCCCCAAGAGCACTGAAAACCTCAAAATCTGGAATCGAATGCACATGAATCAGATCGTACCTGTGGGAAAGGTGCAAAGATGTAAGCTTCAGGAAAGACTTTACAAGAAACAGAAGGAGCTTCAGCAGGTACTCAATTTTAAATCTCTCATTTATGGTACGCCTCTGGATTTTGTAGACATTTACCCCGGCTACATGTGCAAAAGAATCTGCCCCGTCCTGACGAAGCACTATTGCATCGACAGTATCCCCCCGCTTAACCAGTGTCTCTGCATACCGGCGCACCCGGTTGTCACCTTCATAAAATGTGTAGGCCACCATGCATACTCTCATTTGTATATTACCTCATCTGTTTTTCTATAGATTCTTCTTGCCTGGACCTTCCTGACTTGATAAAAGATGCGACCTCGCAGGGAAGAGCATTCCAGAACTGGCCGCCATAGTGGCTCTGGACATATTTAAGGAAATCTGTATACAACTGCACCGGATACTCCTCCAGCTTCCACTGTCCATCGAAATTTATGTAGTCCGGATGAACATTCAGCAGGGCCATGCCGCCTCTTTTAGAGATCCAGTCCAGTTTGCTTTTCCAGATACCGGTATCCTGTTCCCGCATGAGAATAAAAAGCGTGAAATCCTGGACCAGAGTGTATGGAAGCTCCACATAGCCTCCACCGTCTCCACCGGCATTAACCCAGAAAGGGAAAATTGTCCTCACACCATCAGACTGCGGCTCAAAGGGATCTGTATCAAATGTTGATAAATCATATTTAACATTCAGCTCCCCGATCCACTCCAGATTATGATGCATCGCCCCGGCCCTAAACCCCAGTGCATTCCACTCCCTGAGATAGTGATTTATTTTAACGGCACCTATCTGGAAATTTCCCCTGGAACTGAAGAGCTTGCCGTCATGCCTCAGATCATGAACCCCCACCTCAAAGCCCCTCTTTGTCAGATACCCCCTTAAGGCAGGCGATACCGTATAACGCTCAGGAACCAGATTGAAACTGGAACGAAACCCGTACTTTTCCTCAAGTGCAGAGAGCCTGCAGCACCTGTCCTGCCCCTTCTCTTTTTCTACATCATGAGTGAGAACCAGCGTAAAAAGCTTTCCATCCGGCCAGGGCTGCCATGATGCAGGAACAGCTCCAGCACTATGATCTATAGGCCATCTCTCTTTGTGAATCTCCCACAGGTACTCAACTCTTCTCCTTCGGATGTAAATCTGAAGCCATCGGGGCATAAATGGTTTGAAAGCATAGTAAAGTTTTACAAATGACATCACACACTCTTCTCTGAATTTTTATGGCAAGTATCTTTCACAAAACAACCGTATCCTGTCCACAACCCGCTCCTGCTGTTGCGATGAAAGAGAGGGGAACATGGGCAGAGATAAAATTTCCTTTGAGAGCTGCTCACTTGCCGGAAAACTTCCGGACCTGTAGCCAAGATTGCGATAAGCCTTCTGCTGGTGAAGCGGAACAGGGTAGTGAAGCCCGGTGTCGATTCCACCTCCTGAGAGAAAGCCCTGGAGCATATCTCTCTGAGGAACCCTGATTACATAAAGGTGGTAGACAGGACGAGACCAGGAGGGCACTGCGGGTGTGATCACAGAAGAGACACCAGAGAGCATCTGGTTATATCTTGAGGCCAGACTCTGTCTCATGCCGTTCCACTCCCTTAGCCTCTTTAGTTTGAGGTTAAGTACTGAAGCCTGAATACTGTCGAGCCTCCCGTTATATCCCTCCATATCATGGAAATATTTTTTCATCTGGCCGTGGTCACGAATCATACGGATAGTTGCGGCCATCTCAGGATCATCGGTAGTCACTGCGCCGGCCTCACCGAAAGCCCCCAGATTTTTTCCCGGATAGAAACTGAACGCACCCGCTTTTGCAAGTGCACCCGCACTGATCCAGCGTCCCTTGTCTTTTGAGAAGTATCGGGCACCATGCGCCTGACAGGCATCTTCGATAACGGTAAGCCCAAACTCCCGGGCAATCTGGTTTATGGGGTCCATATCGGCGGTCTGTCCGTAGAGATGAACCGGGACAATGGCCCGCAGAGCCTTTCCGGTACCGGTATGAATGGTCTCACCTGTGAGGTCGTCTTTAAAGCAGTTTTTCCTGAGGTAATCTTCCAGGAGCTCTGGAGACATATTGGATGTTTTGAGATCGACATCGACAAAAATCGGTGATGCTCCAGCCTGAGAGATTGCCTCGGATGTTGCGATAAAGGTGTTTGGTACTGTAATTACAAGATCCCCGTTTTTAACTCCCGCGGCTATAAGCGCAAAACGCAGGGCATCGGTACCACTTCCGACTCCGATTGCAAAGCGGGTTCCGCAGAATGATGCAAAGGCTTTTTCAAACTCCTCAACAGAAGGACCGCTGATAAATTTACCGGAGCGAAGAATATCCCTGAAAGCCGAGATGAATTTCTGCTCCATTTCCCTGTGCTGTGAGTTAAGATCTAAAAAGGGTACTCTTTCAGCGTTCATCAATCCCCCTTAGAATTCTGGCAGGATTTCCTGCTACGATCGTCTCTTGGCAGACATCTTTGGTGGCCGTGCTTCCTGCACCTAAGACCCCTTTCTGGACCTCCACGAAGGCTCCCGGCCGTGAGTTCTCCCCTGTTGTGCATCCGTTAATGTTTGCATAGGGTGCGATCTTCACGCTTTGGCCGATTTTGACATCAGAGGAGATCTGCTGGAAGGTCATCTGTTTTCTCTTTTCCGCTGGAGATCTTGTAGAGGCTCCGTCCGGGGAAGTCAATTTCAACGGGACGGCCCTGCTGGCTCAGAGAACGGTCACATGCCTCTAACATCCTTACCACGTCCAGACCGCTCTTTCCATCACTTACCGGTGTCGATCCATTTTCTATACAGTCAACAAAATGGCTGCACTCAAGCTTCAGGGCCTCCAAGCCCTCCACCTTCGGTGCCCACATATCCCCGGCCCTGTAGCTCACAAGGATATCGTAGATTCCCTGTTTGCTTCTGGCCTCTACCCCCTTGTCGTAGATTTTCAGTTTCTCATCTGCCTTAAGATCGTTCCACACCAGCATCTTCTTCTCTCCCCCGATAAGGGTTGTTCTCACCTTTACCGGAGAGAGCCAGTTAACAGAGAAATGGGCTACTATGCTGGTGTTGAAATGTGCAGTGACATAGGCGATATCCTCCAGAGAGTTTACATGGGATTTTCCCCAGGCGGAAAGTGCCACAGGGGGCTCATCTATAAGGTATGACATGATAGAGAAGTCGTGAGGAGCAAGATCCCACACCACATTCACATCGTGCTGAAAAAGCCCCAGATTGACACGGACCGAGTCGTAGTAGAAGATTTTCCCAAGTTCTTTGGTATCTATAAGCTGCTTTATCTTCCGTACTGCACCTGTAAAAAGGAAAGTATGGTCAACCATGATTTTGAGTTTTTTTGTTTCCGCCAGCTCTATCAAGTCTTCTGCCTGGGCGGATGAGGCGGTTAAGGGTTTTTCCACAAACACATGTTTTCCATTCTCCAGAGCCTTCCTGGCCAGCTCATAGTGAGTGGAAACCGGGGTCACAATCGCCAGCGCATCAACATCCGGTGCCTCGATAAGCTCCATGGGATTTGTGCAGGTGCGTATCGATGGATTGGCGGCGGCCAGGCGGGATATGATATCGGTGTTCTTGTCACTTATCCCCACCACCCTTACTCCCTCCAGGGCACTGAAATTCCTGACTATGTTTGGTCCCCAGTAGCCGTAGCCGATTACTCCTATGCCAAGCATCTCTTACTCCTTCACTTTTAATAAGCCCCTCTGGCTGTCAATAGAGCCAGTGGTGTTTTAAGAATCAGTTTAAGGTCTAAAAGCAGTGATCTTTTTCTACTGTACTGAAGATCCATCCGCACCATCTCATCAAAGGTCGTAGAGCTTCTTCCCTCCACCTGCCAGAAACCGGTGATACCTGGTTTACATTCCATAAGACGGCGTATGTGCCAGAGACTGTACTGGGCCGTTTCGTAGGGAATGGGTGGACGGGGCCCCACTAAAGACATATCACCCCTGAGCACATTAAGAAACTGCGGCAGCTCATCAAAGCTGGTCTTACGCAAAAATCGCCCCACCGCCGTTACCCTGGGATCGGCGCTTATTTTGTACACTTTCTGCTCTTGTATATCCCCCTTTATCAGACGGGAGACATAGTCCCGGTGAATCGAATCATCACTGTCGATGTACATGGAACGGAATTTGTAAAAAGTAAAGAGATCTCCACCCTGACCGACTCTTTTCTGAGAAAAAAAGACCGGCCCCGGTGATGTAAGCTTTATCAGAAAGGGAATCAGAAGAAATAGAGGTGAGAAGATGACAAGCCCCAAAAAGGCCCCCAGAATGTCAATCCCCCTCTTGGCCATCAAAGATAGCCCCCTTCTTTTTGAGCGGTCCGCCTCAGGATAAAAGGTAAGAAGAGTTTCCGTGGAGCCAGCCTTCTTATCTGACGGAAAACTATATACAGAAATCTCCACCTGTCCCCTTACCCAACCCCCCAAAACTCTTTCCACCTGTTTCCTGATCTTTTCAGAAAAAATGTTCCTATCGGGTCCCCTGATTTCGGTGAAAACTATCCCCAGAATCCTCTTTCTCTCGTACCACCCCCGAATGTCGGTCTCCCTTACATTTTCCCCCAGTGACTCCATTATCTTCTGCACACCCAGAACCCCGGAGAAATCAGAAACACATAGCAAATCACTGATATCCACCAAAGCCAGCACAAATGGATCTCCCGATCGCTCTGTGCGCTTGCGCTCAGTTAATAACATCTCCCGGAAACGCTCCTCAGGAAGATATCCATAAAGCCCAGGGCCGACAAAATCCCCTCCCAAGGAATTGCCGCCACCAGTTTCCATACATTCCTCCATTTACACCTGGGAAATAGCCTCTGTTTCTCTGTTTTAATAGGTATGCAAAAGGAAGGCCAAGTGGAATGCTTTACATTTAAACGCTTTCAGCTGACCCCTGCCCAAATCAAAAACTTCTCATCTACAACGGCGGGAATTTCTAACCCCTTTGTGGGATTAATCCTCCCCCTCTCGGTCATATCACCCGATACATCCGGAAAAATCAAAGTGCATCTATACCTTGCAGCCAAATGGTTTGAACAAATCGCAGGTACACCACTCCGGAAAACATATCAAAGCCTTATGCACAAACAAACAGGTGCAATTCGCCCTGATCAGAGTGAATTAGTAGGCTCATAGATGGTTTTTTAAAACAGGGGGTACACACTTCCCGTCCCTACAAAAGTGAAAGCTACCCGTGAAAGCGGATTATGTTTCGGAGGAAGGGCCCAGGATGGAAAGTCTTGATCAAAATGATTTTATGATATTACCTGCATCGTCGGCTGCTAAAACCATTTCGCCCGCCCCCGAGGAGACCATTGAATATTGCAGGTCAGGATTACAGTATCAAGGGGCATTAAAGTGATCTGCGACTTTTTGGTTAATCCGGCAGACTCGCTGGTTGCCTGAGCGGCTGAATTACTCACCGCACCTGTAAGATACTGAGTTTTTGGGATGGTACATCAGGGATTTAGATGTGAAGGGATTCGCCATAAAAGCGAATCCCAGAAGAGAAATTACAGGCTGTCCCCAAAATCCTTACGGAACTTTTCAACCAGTTTTGTCTGCCAGTCGGAAAGCGGTGCCAGTCTTCCGAAGAAGAAACGCAGGATCTTCGGTTCTTCAACAAATTTAAGACCACCAACCAGTCTGCGGTTCTCATAAAGCCAAGCCAGACGGTCAACAGCATAATTGATCTGAGATAAAGTGAAAACACGCCTTGGAACAGCAAGACGGAGCAGCTCTACGTGGGCCATCGGCTCGACTCCATTCTCATCACGCTGTTCACTCAGAGTGCCCCTTTCCATACCTCGCACACCGCTGGCGATATAAAAAGCGGCAGCCAGTGCCCCGGCCGGATATTGACTCTGAGGAACATGATCCAGGAACGCTTTTGCATCCACATGACACCCCAGACCACCTGCAGGAGTAATCACAGGAATGCCTTTTCGATCAAGTTCCTTTACCATATGCTCAATAAAGATAGGCCCCTGGCTTATCATGTCTTCATCAAGAGTCTCCTCAAGACCGATGGCTATGGCTTCCATTTCCCTCACCGACATCCCGCCATAGGTGAGAAACCCTTCGTAAAGAGGAACCATCTCACGCATCCTATAAAAGTACTCACTGTTATTTGTGCAAATCCCCCCCCCGCGTCCAAAACCCAGCTTTCTGGCAGAGAAATAGATCACGTCGGAAAGTGCGGCGATCTTGAGTATGATCTCATGAGTAGACATGCCCGCGCATGCTTTTTCTCTTTTCATAATGAAGTAGAGGTTATCAGCAAGAAGACTGGCATCATAAACAAGCGGTATTTTATGTAAACGGCAGATACTGCTGATTTCACTTAGATTCTGAAGCGATCCAGGCTGACCGCCAATAAGATTTGTCCCCGCCTCCACACGCACGAAAGCGACATTCTCTGCTCCCCATTTGTTTATCACATCTTTTAGCTTATCTATATCTATATCGCCCTTGAACGGACAATCGCTCTTTATTTTAAATCCCTCGTCAACAATAATCTCTTCAACCGTACCACCATTAAGAGTAATGTGCGCCTTTGAGGTGGTAAAGTGGTAGTTCATGGGAACTACACTGCCTTTTTTAACAAATACTTGTGAGATGATATTTTCACAGGCACGTCCCTGATGTGCAGGAAGGAAATACTCAACGCCGAAAAACTTTTTAACCATCTTTTCAAGTCTGGTAAAAGTCTCGCTCCCGGCATAACTGTCATCAGCTGCCATCATCGAAGCCAATTGACGATCGCTCATCGCGTTTACACCACTGTCTGTGAGCATATCCATGAATACATCCCGGTTTTTAAGCAGGAACGTATTATTGCCGGCAGCTTCCATGCATTTTTGCCGTTCTTCAATGGGTATGAGGTTCAATTTCTGGATAATACGTACTTTGTGCATCTCGAGGGGAAACGATTCCCCTGCGTAAAATTTTACATTTGCCATAAACTGACCTTTTCTGATAAATTTGAGGTTTTCTCTGAAATTCAGAGAATGAACTAAAATACAATGGGAACGCAATGTTCAGCAATCTTGTAATGTTTGTAGACATTCACAGAACCTCGCCATGCCTATTCGGCTATATACGGAGATCCCAGAAACACTGCAGGAAGTCAGGAAACGCATACACCGGAAAAATACAGATGCTAAAAAAGAACCTGTTGGCAGTCTTTAATACCCAATATTTTTTAAATATATGCAGCTTCCAGCGTGCAGCTAAGACCTGACTGTAGCAAGTTTGATCGCCAGTGCGGCAAGAACAGTTCCTGCGATGCAGTTCATGATTTTTTGAGACCTGGGGGACCGATAAAGAACATTACCTATGATCCCTGCCAGAAAAGCGACAGTTCCAAACACAAGTGCAGTTGCGGCAATGAAGAGTCCACCGAGAATAAAAAACTGGGGCAAAACCGCTCCGTAACTTGAATTCACAAACTGCGGCAAAAAAGCCAGAAAAAATATCGCGACTTTGGGATTTGTGATGTTCATAAATACACCCCGTCGGTACATCTGAAAACGATTCAAACACTTTGTTTCCTTATAGTCAATGCTCGTTACAGATGCCCTGAATGACTGCCAGGATAAAAAGAGAAGGTAGGCAGCACCAATGATTTTTAAAATCGTAAATGCAAGAGTGGACACTTTAAGTATTGACGCAACACCGATCGCAGCAGCTGTCGTATGTACAATTAAACCAGTGCACAACCCCATCGTCACAAAGACTCCGGACTGCCTGCCGTGTAATGCCGACTGAACCAGTACAAAGATATTATCCGGCCCCGGCGCGACTGCCAGAACAACTGATGCCGCAAAAAATGTCCACAAAACCTCTGCAGGCATATTTTCTTCCTTTTTACTGCATGGATTCCCTGTTTGGTAAAAATCATAATATACTATTCAGTTATCTCATTCAGCTCAGAACATCAGCGTGATACCTAACTTATGCATCCGGGAAAGGACGAAGAGCCTTTATGCCCAAGGGATAAGTGCTTTTCGCCCTGATCCGGGCGCGGAAGTCAGGTAGTATACATAACTACTAAAAGACACTAATAGGGTACCTCTTAATAATTGGTTTTCAAGCGAGGCCGGGCGAGAATTCGCTGCAACAGGCACACAAGAGAGGTGAACCTATTGTGATTAGTCAATTGAGAACAATGGTGCGCAGTCAAATTCTTAGCCGGCGCATCGGAAAATGATTTTTAGAGGTACCCAATAGTATATTTTCACATCAAAGGCGTTAAAGGCGCGCAATGCTGAGACATAGAAAGGAGATTCCGGCATGAAAAACAGCTGCCTGTTCTGTAGAATAATCCGCAACGAAATTCCAGCTTCCAGAGTTTTTGAGAACGACTCAACTCTTATTATAAAAGATATCAGTCCCCAGGCTCCCTATCATTATCTGGCCATCCCCAAAGAACATTATTCAGGTATTCACAATGTACCATCATCAAAAGGGGACCTCTTTAAAAATCTTTTTGCTTCTATTTCAGAATTTGTCAGGGAAGAGAACCTGGAAGAGAAAAGCTACCGGCTTGTAATTAACTATGGAGAGAAAGCAGGACAGAGTGTCGCACACATTCACGTGCACATACTCGGCGGCAGAGAAATGAAGTGGCCTCCGGGCTGATCAGCAGGTGCTTTCCACCACTCTATTCACCTCATCGATAATCACATGAGTACTCTGGTCCTCAGTGTTGTACCAGAAAAAAATCAGATTGTCCTGCCATGTAAAGCAGTCTGAGAGATGTTCTTTATGCGAACAGGGGAAAATTTTGTTGTGCCTCTGGGATGCCTCTTTAATAAGCCGTAGTTTGAGTTCGTTCATCTTCTTTCCCTTAAACCTATCCTACTGTCATTAAGACTACCCGCTATTGGAGATTTTCAGGTTCAGTCACCTCCGGCATCAGCCGGAGGTTGACTTTACCAATAATAGCATTTTTACATCAGTGCCATTTTACTGCATCTGCTTGCGCAGGAATGTCGGCACATCCATATCATCTTCATATTGAGTGATTACACTTCCCTTGGAAACGTATACCCGTTCTTTACGTATGGCTTCCTTCCGCAGAAATTGTGGAAAATCTATTGAAGTTCCGGCAGAAGACTGTGCACAAGCAGCAGCTGTGGGCTCCTCAGAGGCACTAATTTCCACAAGCTGCTCATTGATGTTTTTCACAGGTGGTTCTGCAACGGCAGGCTGCTCAACTTTCTCCTGAATCTCTGCTTTGGGAGGCACAGAGAGAGAAATTGACATCTGCTCAACCTTCTTCTCACATTCCCTTTTCTGACCCGGTAGTTTCAGTGCCATTCTGGGTGCGGCCTCTTTGCGGTCAATGTTCTCCTCATTAAAACCGGTGGCGATCACAGTTACCCTGATTTTTCCATTCATACTTGGATCAGTTACGGCACCGAAGATGATATTGGTTTCGGAATCTTCACCAACTGCATCGTAAACTGTCTGAGTAGCATCGCTTACATCGTAAAGGGTCATATCCTCGCCGCCTGTAATATTGATGAGTATACCGCGAGCGCCGGCGATTGAAATATCGTCCAGAAGCGGGCTGTGGATAGCACTGTCTGCGGCCACGACCGCCCTGTTTTCTCCTTCTGCATTTCCTGTACCCATGAGAGCATCGCCCATGCCCTTCATTATGGTCTTTACATCTGCGAAGTCCAGATTTACAAGACCGTGAACGGAGATGAGATCAGAAATACCCTTTGTCGCCTGATAGAGAACATCATCAGCGGTCTTGAATGCATCAATAAGCGATGTGTTTCTGTCAACAATTGAAAGCAGCTTCTGGTTTGGTATAACTATGATGGTGTCAACAGATTTACGCAAATCGTCAATACCCTTCCTTGAGTTGCGGTCACGCACCTTGCCTTCAAAAAGAAAAGGTCTTGTGACTATGGCAACTGTAAGGATACCCATCTCCTGGGCGATTTCAGCTACAACCGGTGATCCACCTGTACCTGTACCCCCGCCCATACCGGCAGTTATAAAGAGCATGTCTGCCCCTTCAAGCACAGCAGCAATCTTCTCCCGATCCTCTTCCATTGCCAGACGGCCGACTTCCGGGTTTGCACCCGCGCCCAGCCCTTTTGTCACCTTCTCACCAATCTGGATCCGGTGAGTTGCCTTGCTGTTATCAAGTGCCATCGCATCGGTATTAATAGTGGTAAACTCGACGCCACCCAGTCCGGAAGAAATCATCCGATTAACTGCATTACCGCCGGCGCCTCCAACACCGATCACTTTCATCTTCGCTACGGTATCAAACGTCTCGTCTAACGTGAAAACCATAAGCCCCTCCTGAGGTTTGTTGTAAATAAAAGGTGCATGATTATTTTCAGAAAAATTCCTTTACCCACGTTTTCATTCTTTCAAAAATCTTCTTGAAATTGTCATCGCCGCCAAGAGGCTTTTTGCCTTTGCACTTATTGAGCTGCTCGACTCCATACATGCAGAGTCCTACTCCGGTGGCGTGTTCAGGACTCTTGGCAGCCTCTGTCAATCCCCCGAAACCCGAAGGAACGCCCAGTTTCACCGGCACCTCAAAAACCTTCTCTGCAAGTTCCTGTATCCCTTCCATCATGGATGCTCCGCCTGTAAGAACCACCCCGGCTCCGAGCATTTCGGCATATTCGGTACGCTTTATTTCTCGTTTTGTAAGGGAGAGTATTTCCTCCAGACGCGGCTCAATAATGGATGAAAGCACCGCCTTTGATACTTCCCGCTGCTCCCTTCCTCCCACTCCCGGAACACTAATGTATTCGTTTCCCTTAACAAGTGACGAGTAGGCGCAACCGTACTGCTTCTTTATTTCCTCAGCCCTCTCAATCGGTGTACGTATTCCTATTGCAATATCACTTGTAACATTTTTCCCGCCCAGTCCGACAACTGCGGTATGTCTTATGCTCTCATCAAAGTAAATCGCTATGTCAGTTGTGCCGCCACCCATGTCAACCAGTGCGACTCCCAGCTCTTTTTCATCTTTCTCCAGTACTGCATAACACGACGCAAGTGGCTCAAGTACCAGATCAATCACTTTCAGACCAGCTTTATCTACACTTTTATAGATATTCTGTGCTGACGTGACGGCACCTGTAATGATATGTACCTGGGTCTCAAGTCTTACACCGCACATGCCGATCGGGTCCTTTATCCCCTTCTGCTCATCAACCACAAACTCCTGCGGAATCACATGAAGAATTTCCCGATCCATGGGAATGGAAACCGCTTTAGCGGCATCAACGGCCCTCTGCACATCAAGTTCTGTAATCTCATTATCATCCCGTGAAATCGCTACAACGCCTCTGCTGTTTATGGCCCGGATATGATCCCCTGCGATACCCACCCATACAGATTCCACATCAACACCGGCCATAAGCTCGGCTTCATCAACAGCCTTTTGAATTGAACGGACTGTCTTGTCGATATTGACAACTACGCCTTTTCTCAAACCGTCAGAAGGACTGACTCCCACTCCTACGATCTTAAGCTCTCCATTTGAATCAAGCTCAGAAATTATGCAGGCGATTTTCGTAGTTCCGATATCCAGCCCGACAATCACATTATCTTCCATCCTATGCCTCCATCAAATATTCATTTCGAATTCAGATATTCTTTACATTTAATCATCGAACTGCCTCAGCTGCCTTCTCCTCCGTTGTTTCCACTCCTTGAGTGACAAAGGCAAGGTTCTGATAACACAGATTGATCCTGGCAGGGAAAGGATTCTCTGCGGACAAAATTCCTTCAAGTTCAGCCATTTGATTTAAACGCTCAATTATATTTTCTACCCCTATATCGATCACTGTAGGAAACCCTTTAATTACCATGCGAATCCGATACTGCTCAGAAAAATCGATCTGAGAGAGTCTGGACAAGAGTCTGCTTTCAGATCTGTCCGCCAGTTCCAGAAAACTCTTAACTCTCTTCATGTCCTCCGCCACTATCACCCTTTGTCCCGATCCATCAAGAGTGTCGCGCAACCCCGAGAAAAGAGGGAATGTTGATGCAGCACCTTTTGTAATCGGAAGCAGCACCCCATCAGGATCTGCCTGCATTATAAGACCATTGTTTACCAGAGCAAAAGGTTTTCTCTCTGCTATCTTTATAATCACATCACCCCTGAGTTTTCTTATCACCTTTACACTCTTTACCCAGGGATCGGCACTCACGGCAGCCTGAACAGCACCTTTCTTTACAGAATAAAGCTTCATACCCGGCTTTAGACCGCATCTGGCAATTACATTTTCCGATGAAATCCTGGTATTTCCTTCTACAGCTATTCTCTTTACGTTAAGCAGACTGGAGTTCTCCAGCCGTATTTTCAATTCTGAGTATCCCAGTAAACCGGCGAAAAACAATCCTCCGACAGCCCCGCATACCAGCATGGTCAAAAGGGCCTTTGGCAGAGATTTACGAAACCCTTTGCGCAGACTGGCTTTTCGGGATGAGGCTTTTTTGCGGTTATTGGCACCCTTTCTTTTACTCATGCGACAGTACCTCTACCAGTTCTGCCGCACTCTTCCAGATATCTCCTGCGCCCATCATGATAACAGCATCTCCACAGTTAATTTTATTCCTCAGTACCGGAATCAGACTGGCTGTGTCATTTACATATATCGCAGAATTATGATTCTCACTTACCAATCTTTTTACAATGGTCTCAGATGTCACATTGGGGATAGGTTCCTCTCTGGCTTTGTAGATCCCGGTCACAAAAACAGTATCGGCCGATGAAAGACTCGAAACAAAACCGTCAATAAGGTCTTTTGTGCGCGAATAAAGATGCGGCTGAAAAACTGCTACAATCCTTTTATACCCGCTTTTCCGTGCCGCATCTATTGTAGCCTTGATTTCCCCGGGATGATGAGCGTAATCATCTATTACTGTTATCCCCTTCACCTGGCCCACAATCTCAAATCTGCGCCTTACTCCCTGGCATCTGGACAAGCTATCTTTTATAGTTTCAAAAGGAATTCCGGTTTTGTCAGCTACAGCTACCACAGCCAGAGAATTGAGTACATTATGGAGCCCCGGGATTTCCAAACATATTCTGCCCAGTGCCGTTCCATTTCTGTAAACTTCGAAAGATGGTTTTCCGGAATTATAGGTAATTTCTGCGGCAGAATAATCACAGTCAGAGCTCAGCCCGTAAGTAATAACAGTTTCCTTAATAAGCGGTAAAATGTCCCTTACCACGGGATCCTCTTTACATGCCACAACAGCGCCGAAAAACGGAACTCTCTTTGTAAAGCTTACAAAGGCATCCTTGATATTCTCAAGAGTCCCGTAACAATCAAGATGATCTGCTTCGATATTTGTAATGACCGCAATTGTAGGATACATAGCAAGAAACGAACGGTCAAACTCATCGGCTTCAGCTATCATGATATTTCCGGACCCGCTCACTGCATGAGTCTCAATGCCCCTGATAACTCCTCCAACCAGCACCACAGGACTGAGTCCGGCATCTTGAAAGACAGCCCCTGCAAGAGTTGTTGTAGTGGTCTTGCCGTGTGTACCTGATATGCAAACTGCAAAATGAGCCCTCATTAGCTCCCCAAGCACCTCTGCACGGCGGATACATGGTATGCCGTTTTGTACAGCATAAACCCTTTCAGGATTATCCTCACGTATAGCACTTGAATAAACTACCAGTTGCGATTCTTTAACAAGTTCAGGGGAGTGGTCATATTGCACCTTTATGCCCATAGCCTCAAGGCGTTCGGTGGCGGCAGATTTCTGCCTGTCGCTTCCGGTCAGATGATGCCCACGGGAATGTAGCACCTCCGCAAGAGGACACATTCCTGCTCCTCCAATGCCGACCAGATGTATCTTTTTTGAAAAATGTTTCATTTTTTTCCTGTTTCCTGTCTGTCAGCTCCGCAGCTCGCCGGGCTTGTTTCTGCGCTGCATAGATTCAAGCCTTGATTGACTTGAAATGTTAAGAACAATTCCCATGCTGCTCATCATGAAAATCAGGCTCATGCCCCCGTAGCTTAAAAACGGAAGCGGAACACCGGTAGTAGGAATTAGTCCGGTCCCTACACATGCATGAATAAAAACATACGCTGCAATCACAAATGAGAAGCCGAAAGCCATAAGCTGACCCATTCTGTCCGGTGCGCGAAGAGCTATTCTCATCCCCCTGTAGACTATGAAGGCAAACAGTGCCATGATTATCATCAGTCCCAGAAATCCGATCTCCTCACCCATGATCGAGATGGCAAAATCTGTGTGAGGCTCAGGAAGATAGAAAAATTTCTGTTCACCTTTACCAATTCCTACTCCAAACAGCCCCCCGTTCCCCAGCCCTATAAGAGACTGATAGGTCTGATAGCCAAGGCTGGAAATATTCTCGGACATCTGAAGAAATCCTGTTAAACGGGCACGCCTGTAAGGGGTCCTCAATACCAGAAATACTGCTACCGGCACAACAGCCAGGAAAAGTCCGGCAAGATGCGCAAACCGGGCCCCTGATAAAAAGAGAATCGCCAGACCGGTAAAGGCAAGAATCATGCAGGTGGAGAAATTCGGCTCCAGAAGAACCAGTACACAGACAAGTCCAATTTTAAGAAGATTAGATACAAGTACGGGCCATTCCCTGATCTGCGTGCCTGCTTTTTCACAGCTTCTGGCCAGTAGAAGAATCAGGGCCATTCTTGCCACATCAGATACCTGGAAACTCATGGTGCCAATTGAGATCCAGCGCTTGGCTCCATTTACAGCCTGACTTTCGGGAAGGAACAGTACAAACACCAGCAACCCTACAGCACCCAAATAGATCAAATTGCTTATGCGACCCAACAAATGATAGTCGACATTGATGAAAAACATGAAGCTGACAATTGCCATAACGGCTCTTACAGTCTGGCGCGACAAGAAGAAATCCGACCCGCCGAACTTGTGCTGAGCCAGGGCAAATGAGGAACTGTAAACAAACACAATTCCAAACCCCAGCATTATCAGCAGAGCTGTAAACAGTCCAATGTCCATTTTTGACATTTTACTGTTCATGAAACTGACCTCTCTTTGACCAGCTCGCGTACCAGTTGCTTGTAGATATTTCCGCGCTCTTCGTAATTAGCAAACATATCAAAGCTCGAACAGCCCGGCGAAAACACCACGGCATCACCTGGAACTGCATTTTTTACCGCTTTGAGAATCGCCTCATGCAGTGTTCCGGCACGGTTTATTGGAGCAAGCCCCTCCCACTGTTTCTGCATTCTGTCGGCCGCTTCACCTATAAGGCAGATATCACTGACATGCTTCTCTACAGCCTCATTAACTGCGGAAAAATCACATCCTTTATCCCTTCCACCGGCAATCAGATGAACGCCGCCGGAAAAAGCAGAAACTGCAACTGTCACCGACTCTGCAGTGGTCGATTTTGAATCGTTATAAAATTTAACCCCACCCATATCAGCCACAAACTCGAGCCTGTGCTCCAATCCTTCAAAACTGCAGAGCCCCCTTCTTATAGCCTCATTATTCACACCTGCAGCTTTTGCCAGTGCAGCCGCGACACAGGCGTTTTCATGGTTGTGCTTCCCTTTAATACGCATCATGTCGACATCGAGAATTTCACCACTTTCACCAAGGAACCTGTAGAATATTTTTCCGTTTACGCAATAGAAACAGTCCCGGCCCGGAAGATCTGCTCCAAAAAAGATGACGTTTGTCTTTGTTTTTATCTGCTCAGCCCATTCCATCAGAAGAGCATCATTGGCATTGAGCACCAGATAGTTTTCTTTTGTTAAATTTCTAGCTATCTCTTTTTTTGCATTGTAATAATCATCTTCCGATACATACCTGTCCAGGTGGTTTTTCATTAAATTCAGCACCGCTGCCCCCAGAGGCCTGAACTGATCGATGTTTTCCAGCTGAAAGCTTGACACCTCGGCAGCCACAAAACCGTTTACGGAAAGAGACGGCACCTCACTTATCACTGGAATTCCGATGTTCCCTGCGACTACAGATTCAAGCCCAGCGGCTTTCAATGCCGCTCCAAGAAGAGAGACTGTCGTACTCTTGCCGGTGGAACCGGTGATCGCAAGAAAAGTAGCTCTGCTTGCCCTGAAACCAAGCTCCATTTCAGACCAAACCGGTATGCCTTTTTCTCTGGCTTTAAGGAGTACAGGCAGATCGGATCTGACACCGGGAGAAAGGACTATCAGTTGACGTTCGAGTATCTTCTCAGTATGCATTCCCGCTTCATAATCCACTTTGCCAAGTCCGCGGGACTCAAGTATCGAAAGCAGTTTTTCCTCTTCGCAAAGATCACTTATAAAGACATGCGTGCCCTTCTGCATGAAAAATGAAGCAGCTGCAAGTCCGCTTCTGGCGGCACCGATAATCGCTACGCTCTCAGGATAGATGTTGTTTCTAAGGTCCGGAATCATATATCAGAATTTCTCGAAAATGGTTTCAAGATGTACCCCACGGGAACCCTTCAAAAGTACCGTATCTCCTGTACCAAGGAGCTTTCTGGCAATCCCGACTGCGTCTTCCGCTTTTTCAGCTGTAAAAACCTTTGATTTGGGCATTCCAGCCTTTACTGCAGCCTCAGCCACAACAGAAGAAAATTTTCCTACTGCAAGAAGCTTTTTAACTTCCGCCCCAGCGATCTGCTTTCCAAGCTCCCTGTGAAGCCTCTTTGAGTAGACGCCCAGTTCAAGCATATCCCCAACCACCGCTGCCCTGCTTTGAGGATTTGATATATCTGAAAGGTAAGTGAGTCCGCTTTTCATGGAAGACGGATTTGCATTGTAGCAGTCAACTATAAACGAAATGCCTTTTTTCTTCACAATTCCACCGCGCATTGAAACCGGTTTAAGTGCTGCAAGTGCCCTTATAATCATCTTCTCCGGAATCCCGCAGCGGCGGCCAAGGAAAATTGCCGGAAGAGCGCTGTAGATAAAATGCCGTCCCGGCATCCGAAGTGTAAAGCAACTGCCGTCAAGCTCAAAACTCAACCCCCCGGGAGATATGGCAAGGTTCTCAGGACGTACTGAACAACATGAAGAGAAACCGTAAAACACCGATGGAATTCCTCTCTGCTTTGCCTCTTTGACCAGCCGCGGATCATCCCCGTTTAACAGCAGAAATCCCTTGCGGCCCAGTCCGTCTGCAATTTCGAATTTTGCCTTCGTGGTGTTTTCAATAGATCCGAAAAGCCCCACATGCGCATAGCCGATATTAGTGATGACCGCGATGTCCGGCTTGACAATCAGTGATAGATCATGGATCTCACCCGTATGATTTGCGCCCATCTCTATTACACCGGCCCATTCATCGCCGCTGAATTTCAGGATACTCATCGGGACACCGATATGATTATTCCAGTTGCTGTGTGTCTCCCCGACCTTTACCCCCTGACGAAGCACAGAAGAGATAAACGTGCGGGTTGTGGTCTTTCCGCTTGATCCGGTGATACCTGTAAAAAGGATCCCCATTTCCTTCCTGTAGCGGGCAGCAGCCTTCTGGACAGCTTTCACCGGATCGCCAACAGTTATGAGTCTGCGGCGATATGAAGCACTCAAGCTCAATGATGCTTTCCTGTCAACTATTGCGGCAACGGCTCCAGCCTTGAACGCAGCCTCAACATAATTGTGGCCGTCATTCTGCTCTGTCTTTATGGCCACAAAGATATCTCCCGGTTCTATATTG
>JAAYYB010000396.1 GCA_012515615.1 Fibrobacter sp. | reverse complement strand
TGCCCTTTCAGGGCAATTCGGAATTGGAACGGCATTTTAGGGGCCGAAATCGGTATCGGAATCGTCCTCTCTTAAATAAACTAACATCCAACCCGCCTTTCTCTTTTAATTATCAACCAGCAATAGCCGATCACACTGTTTGCAGTACCCTTTCAAGGGCTTCGAAAATACGCACATCTGTAACTCTTAATTCTTAACTTGCAACTTTCGACTTGTTACTTGTGACTTTCGACTTGTTACTTGTGACTTTCGACTTGTTACTTGTGATCTTCCGATTTCTAATTGAATTGACTGGAAGAGGAAATGGTGCTATAATCTATATCACATATCATCACACATCATCACACATCATCACACATCATCACACATCATCACACATCTGACATTTATTTTGCAGAGCTAATATCAATAAGGGATAGTCTGTTGCGCGCTTTTTCCTTCAAAATCTATTGTTTAATCGCACTAATTCTCCTGTACGCAGGAGCCGCTATCGGTGATAATTATTTCTGGGATACAAGCACAGGTGAAGGTTATCAGAGTGGAAGTGGAACCTGGGGCGGAGGAACTTATAACTACTGGACACGGTTAGGGGGTTATCTCATCTCCTGGCCAGGGGCGGGAAACAGTGCCACTTTCACCAGCGGAGGGACCTCGGTCATAACTGTAGACGGAACCCAGGCTGTGGATAGTATGGCATTTTTATCCAACGGTTACACTCTCAGCAGTGGAACGATAAATTACGGGAGTAAAAACGGGCTTCTGGTGGCTTCGGGAGTAACCGCAACCATAAACTCTGTTATTGCCGGTACAGGTGGACTTAAGATCTACGCTAACAGTACCACAGAGGCTTATCCTTATCTTAATGGGGCGAATACTTACACCGGTGTCACCACTATCAGTCGGTATATACGTCTGAATGTATCCAGTGTTGCAAATGGAGGTCAAAACAGCAGTATCGGTAAATCTTCTTCAAGTGCCGCAAATCTGGTTTTTGATGGAGGTATATTACGGCATACCGGAGGAGCTGCAAGCACGGATCGTCTCTTTACCCTGACTGAAAAAGGCGGGTTTATCTACGCGAGCGGAAGTGGTGCCTTAAACTTTACAAATACCGGGGCGATCGCTTTCTCCGGCACCGGAGCTCGTTCTCTGGAATTTGGAGGGGCTAGCGCAGTAAGCAATTCATTTTCTCCTGTGATTGGAAATGGCACCGATGGTTCAACAGCTGTGAAACAAACCGGCGTTACCGGCAGTAGCTGGACTTTCACTGGAGATAACACCTACAGCGGAGGAACAACAATCAGTTCCGGTACTCTGCAAATCGGCGATGGGGGAACCACCGGGAGCATAACCGGAAACGTAACCAACAATGGTACTCTGGTATTTAAAAGGTCTAATGCCTATACATTCGAAGGAGTTATTTCCGGTTCTGGTGTGGTAAAACAATCCGGTACCGGCACGACATCACTTTCCGGGACTAATACATACAGTGGTGGAACAACAATCAGTTCCGGTACTCTTCAAATAGGCAATGGCGGGACAACCGGGAGCATAACCGGAAACGTAACCAACAACGGTACTCTGACACTCAACCGCGCAAATGATTACAGCTTCACAGGCACAATTTCCGGAACCGGAGCAGTTACACAGAATGGCGCCGCAGTACTTACGTTCTCGGGTGCTTCACATACCTATTCCGGTACAACTACCATAAACGGTGGGACACTGGCGATCGGTGATGGCGGTTCGATTTACAGTTCGGGAACATATGCCGGTACTGTAGTCATAAACGATGGCGGTGTTTTTAGAATGAACCGTTTTGACTTCTGGGGAGGCCACACCTCGAAACCCTCCGCGATGATAATGATAAATGAGGGCGGTGCGATGATCTCTAATGGTTATAATAATACACTTGGTCCGATCACTCTGAACGGGGGATCCCTTGTCTCTGATGGTGGCAGCCAATGGGGGTGGGATACCTGGTCCCTGCACGGCACTGTCACTGTAAACGGCACGGTAAAGTCAAATATCACGACTACAGGGGGGGCATACAATGAAGTAAAAATTGGAGACTGTACTGAAGGTGGCCAGACAACTTTCGATGTAGGTAATAATGCCGAGGGAGATGATCTTGAAGTAAGTTCGGTTTTGAGAGATGACAGGGGATCCTCAGATCCCTATCCCGCCGTGTCCAGTGGCCTTATTAAAACCGGTGCTGGCACGATGTTACTTACCGGGACTAATACATACAGCGGAGGAACAACAATCAGTGCCGGTACTCTGCAAATAGGCAACAGCGGAACCACCGGGAGTATTACCGGAAACGTAACCGACAATGCTACTCTGGTATTCAAACGGTCTGATGCCTATACATTTGGCGGTGTTATTTCCGGATCCGGTGCAGTAATACAAGCCGGTGCCGGTACGCTGACCCTCTCCGGAGCAAATACCTATTCCGGGTTGACAACTGTAAATAGTGTTTGTACCCTGATAGTAGCACACAATACCGCACTTGGCAATACCACCGGAGGAACATCACTGAGTGCTGGGGGTATAGGGCATAATAGGGCTACTGCACTGGTGATTTCCAATGGGATCACAGTTACAGGGGAAACAGTGACACTTAATTCCAACATCACCGAAGATCACAGATCGGCGTTGGTTGTTAAGAATGGAAGCACCGCAACCTGGAATGGTACCGTGACTTTAGCAGGTGATGGCAGCGCACAATTTTATGCCGATGGTACCATGGATCTTCAGGGGACTATTAATGGCAGTTGCGCTTCCCTGTATATCAGAGGAAATGAGTCCACAGGCATCGGAAATCTAAACGCTACTGTAAACATAGGGAGCACAAAACTCTTAAAAACCGGTGAAGACGGGACCTGGATCATTAACTCCACCGGTAATACCTGGGGCTCAACCCAGGTAGCAGCTGGTACACTGAAACTGGGTGTCTCCAATGCTCTTCCTTCGGCAACGGTCGTTACTATTGGCGAGAATAGCACTCTCAATTCCACTCTGGATCTCAATGCCAAAGATCAGACCATTGCAGGACTTACTGACGGTGGTTCAACCGGTGGTACCCAGAAGATTACAAACAGTGGCGCATCCCCATCAACCCTGACAATCAATAATACTTCAGACTACACATACAGCTATCTTATTGAAGACGGTACCGACAAAGTCAATTTAGTAAAGAGTGGAACCGGAACTTTGACCCTGGCCGGTACCAACACTTACACAGGTACCACAAACGTTTCCGGCGGTACTCTTGCAGTAAACGGCTCAACACACTCTTCAAGCGCCGTAAGTGTTTTTGCAGGTGCTACACTGGCAGGTTCCGGAACCGCAGCTGGAAGCGTGACAGTTGCCAATGATGGAATAATTGCTCCGGGAAACAGTGCTGGAACACTGTCCACGGGCAGTCTGGTGCTTGACAATTCATCGGTTCTGGATTTCGAACTGGGCACCTCAAGTGACCTTATCGAGGTCTCGGGAGATCTGACTCTCGACGGAATTCTTAACATAACAGAAACAGCAGGATTCGGGCTTGGCGATTACACGATAATAAATTACACTGGCGTATTGACCGATAACGACCTTGATATAGGTACTGCTCCTGATAACTTTATCTATGAAATAAGTATCAATGAAGGAACAAAATCGGTAATCCTTACGGTTTTACCCGGAACCAAACTTAACCCTGTGACAGTAGTACAGTCTGCTGCGGTCTGTTCTGTTTACACAGATGACTGGACCATTGTATTTGACAACGGTGCCGGAGGCGGAATAACTGCCATGACCGATTCTGTTCATGGACAATCAAGCAGCGGGCAGGGCAATCAGATCGGTGCAGGCCAGAATCTTTATTATTTCTCCTATGGTGGGG
>JAAYYB010000102.1 GCA_012515615.1 Fibrobacter sp. | reverse complement strand
AGCGCAGAGGAGGTTTCAGTGAGATCGGAAATAGACCAATTGCACCAGCTCAGCTTCTTTCCCTCCATCCAGTTCATGAATGCGTTCATGTATTCAGTATTCAGGTTTCCATTCCCGCTGGCTTCTGGCGGGCGAAAATCCGGCCTTTTTATCCGGATTACTTTCATGGTAGAACCAGCTTGAAAAACTTTGACTGGAAACAACGGCAGAGTAAATGAAATTCACTCTCTTTGAGACGATGTCAAATTCAGAGTTATCCTGAGATGATGAACCGGGGGCCGGATCACAGCAACAGGAACCGGCATGCTCAGCCTGGCAACAGGATGATTTACGTTGATGGTTTGTACTAAGGGTTTGATCAGAACAGGCACTTTACCCGTGAAAACAAAATGGTTCAAACCCCATCATGCATATTACTGAAATCAAGAGCGCTGATGTGATTCTGTTCATAATACAAATAAACTATATGGCCGGAGTTTTACCCCGGAATTCCATAATCCGCCAGCAATATTATCGGTCGAAAGCAACATCGTTTGCAGTGAAGGCTGCGCAAAGGCCTTTGAAAAACACATCTGCTGCTCACGATTAAAAGACCTGTTTACTTGAACTTTCCCAGAACTCTGCAACGCAAATGCAGTGCAAAAGAACTTGAAGTACATTATAATAGAAATCATATCCGTCAGGAGACAACAATGGAAAAGAGCATCAGATCAATTTTTACAACAGCGGCTGCTATTCTATTATGTTCAGGAGCTGAGATACTGACAGATGCAACTGTCTATTATGTATCTCAAGCCGGTAATGACTCTAATTCCGGCACCGATTCAACTCTCCCCTGGCTACACTGTCCCGGTATGTCCGGGTGGTCCGGTGTAAAGACGCTTAATGCAGGCGATACAGTCTACTTTCGTAACACTGATACCTGGGAGGCAGCCGCGGGCCAATCAATGGTGCAGGTTACAGGGGGAGTAACCTACGATGGACGATCATGGGGAAGCGGCAGCAGGGCAACTCTTAAAGCGCAGGGGGCTTTTAACCGGGCAGTCATCAACTGCATGGAGGATGATCAGACATACCCTACAGTCTTGTGCGGTTTCAATGTAGATGCAAACCACTTTGTGACTTCAGGGGTAACATTCAACTGGCCTCACGCGGACCGCAATCTCACAGGCGCACTTAAAAAAGTTGAGGATTGTGAGATACAGAACGTGTGGAGTGAACAGGCAAAAGACCAGTATGAGTATGGTATACTTTCAGGTGGATGGGGTGGTTTTCATATTGCCAACTTTGAAATACTTGACTGCGATGTGCACCACATTTCCCGCGGTGGTATTAATAACTACATGGGAAATGACATTCCAGGAAATCGCTCCGATAATGTTCTGATCCGCGGCAACACTATCTGTTCAACCGGAACCGATCCAGATTATTCCGGCTCAGCAATTGCCATTAAAAACCATACCGTAAACACAATTGTCGAATACAACTATATACATGATATTGTCAATGGAACAGGTATAGGCCTTGATGTTCATCCTGAAGATGGTTTCATCGGGCCCGAAAATGCAATTATACGCCACAATATCGTGGCCGATATTCCACACTGCGGAATATATCTGGGCTCCCCGGGAGTGCAGAGTTATGACATCTATGGAAACATTTTCATGCGCTGCAGTTACGAGGCAATAAGGGTTTCAGGGCAGATGGGGGGAACCGTTAGATTACGGATTATAAACAACACTTTTTTTCAGAATTTTCCGGGTGACTGGTCCCAGCAGGTGCGCATAGCGCCAAGCTCTGCATTCTTTGAGATCCTCGAAGTTAAAAACAATATATTCTACTGCCCGTCAGGCACATCATCCAGGGCGCTTCTTGATGATGAAGGATCAATCAGGGCCCACTCTAACAACCTCTATTTTCATCCTGAAAACAGAACTCTTGTCATATGCGATGGAGTACGCTATAACGCGCAGACAATATCCTCCTGGGAGCCGACCTCAGTTACCGGAGCCCCCGGCTTTAAGGACACATCGATGGTTCCCGCCGGCTTCAGTGGTCAATACGGTCATGACCTTGTTCCAGCCCCCGACGGGCTTTCACTCTCTATTACAGGGGCCGCGATAAACAGCGGCGCCGATCTGGGAAATACTTTTGCGGGTGCGATCAATCTTAGTGGAATCGGCCCGCAGCGATTACGTCCGCGGGGACATGCCTGGGATATCGGGGCTTACCAGAGCGAAATTATGAGCGAAGTACATGTTTTTCCTGCTAAAATGAGTGCCGGTAAAAAGCTGGTGAGCCAGGCTGAAAGCAAACCAGCGGTTTTCACCATTGATGGACGTCTTTATAAAAATAGAACTTCGATCAACCCGCCAAACCCGCTTATCGACAAAAAGGAAAAAAAGATTTTACTCTCC
The DNA here is from genome assembly GCA_012515615.1 of Fibrobacter sp. GTDB lineage: Bacteria > Fibrobacterota > Chitinivibrionia > Chitinivibrionales > Chitinispirillaceae > JAAYIG01. Next base: position 676 of record JAAYYB010000102.1, on the reverse strand, counting down.
CCTGTCTTACGGAAAGAAAAGAGATAACAAAGCCCCAGAAATAAATCGCGTTTTTAAAACAGGACTACTCGCGGTTAGAATAGCGTACTATCGAAGGATCGGATTGAACACCCGATCCTGAGAGAAGAAACAGGATTATGGCTGTTATAGATTTATGCTTATCTGCCGATTATAACCGGGGCGGTTACCCTGCCTTTGTCACCGGTCAAACGAATAACATCAGTTCCGGCCGCACGTGAGCCAGGGAGCTTTACGATCTGAGATTTACCAGGAAGAACAGCTCTGCTCCACACGCGCCGGCCGGCTGGATCGAAAAGCTCCGCGACTGACCAGCAGTGCCCGGCATCAAGTTTGAGTCCAGCCCCCGCTCCAGTTGTAATAATCCGCAGGTCCATTCCTGAAGAAAGGCTTGCCTTTGTGGAAGGTTCTCTGATCGTGACAACAGGACTCCAGGCCCGATTGTATGCGATCATCTTTTCCCGTGTGTAGATGCCTGATGCAGTAAGGTCCGATGTGCTCCATCCGCCTGTTGTGGAAACTGAGTGAACAATGTTTCCCTGTGCATCCCAGGAACCGGCCTTAAGCGCAGAGGAGGTTTCAGTGAGATCGGAAATAGACCAATTGCACCAGCTCAGCTTCTTTCCCTCCATCCAGTTCATGAATGCGTTCATGTATT
>JAAYYB010000403.1 GCA_012515615.1 Fibrobacter sp. | reverse complement strand
TATTATAAAGAAGCCAACCATATCATCCGGAATTCGCCGTACCACCACTGCGAGTTCATGCCGATGCAGCTGACGCAGATGCTGGTGAAATACGGCGACAAGTTCGACACCGACACCCGCAAAATCGCGGAGGATTATATCAAAAGCGAATTGGATCACGCGGCGAATCCGCGGGTGCACCCGTCGATGTACAACGACAACTTCGGCAATATGGCGACTTTTACGCTGATCGTCGCCGGAGAGCTTTTCGGCCTGCCCAAATACATCGAGATCGGCAAGGACAAGCTCGATCAGACCTGCGACCTGTTCCGGCGCTGCGGTACGATCATGGAATACGGCAGCCCGGTCTACACGCCGCTCGACCTGTTCGTCTTCGCACAGATGGCCAACCACATCCAGGACCCCGAATACCGGGCAAAGGCGCTGCAGTGCGAGGAGCGGATGTGGATCGAGGTCGCGCCCCACTACCACGCGCCGACGGGGCATCTGGCGGGTCAGTATTCCCGTTCGTATAACTGCGAGACCGTCGGGCATCCCACCAGCATCGCCGCGCTCTGGTACAAAGTATTCGGGGATAAGGCCTTTTTAAACGTGATGAATTACGGCTTTGAATTGATTGAAAAGCAGGTGATTCACATCTCCGCCAACGGGCTTCAACTGCCCAACGCCGCGTGGTTCATGAACACCACGTTCCACTTCCCGCGCCGGCTGGAAAAGGTGGCGTTTGAAAAAATCTATCCCTATCACGCCGAATTCGCGGTCGAGTGCATCCCCGCCGACGCGCTCGCCTACAACCGCGAGAACGAGCCGCACTGCGCGTTCGGCGGCCACCGCTCGACCAACACCACCTATATGACGCCCGAATATTCGATGGGCACCGCCTTGCAGCAGTATCACAGCGGCGCGATGTCAGAGTCGTTTTATGTGACCTATAAAAACTGCGAGGTCGCCGAAAAGCTCGAGGACGTCGGCGTGATCTACAGCAAATATATTTTCAACGACAAGCAGCCGCAGCAGGAAAATGTCTATGCCTATTACGGCAAATGCGGCAAGGAGGGCTTCCGCGACGAGGGGCGCAAATGCGGCATCCAATATGAAAACACCTCGCTGATGGTCTACAAGCCGCTGCATCTGGAGCGCAAACACGTCAAAAGCGCCAAGCTGACCGTCTTTATCCCGGCGTATTTTTACGACGGCTTCGAGATTCTGGCGGGCGGGAAAAAGGTCGATACACTGCCGTTTTCTTCAGTTGAGCCGGTCACGGTCTGCGTCAAGGCGTATAAATCCATGTTCGCGTTCAAGCCGCTGGCGCTGACCGATTTCGGCAGGGAGGCCGCGGTCAAAATCGAGAAGAAGAACGATCATATTCAAATTTCGTTTTACAATTACGAGGGAAAAGAGCGCGAATTCGGTGATCTCGAGTTGATTTACGCGCAAAACGGCTTCGTCTGCACCGCCGCGACGGCCGACGAATACCCCGATTTTGCTGCGTTCGCCGCTTTCGCCGACAAGGGAAAAATCTCGGACGTGACGGAGCAGTCGGCCAAGATGTACACCCGCCGGGTCAAATACCAAAACGACGGCGTGGAGTTGTATTTCATTTATAACCCGCTGGTTGAGGGCATCGTGACCGCGACGGCCAACAAAAAGCCGTTTTTGCGCCATATCCTGAAAGCCGATATGCTGGATTACAAAAAAATCCCGCTGCTCGAGGATTAAAAAGTCGGCGGTCAAGGTCACATGGCTGTGGAGATAATCAGAGAGCTGTGCAGACCGCGCGAGGAAGATATCCCTATCCGAACGGGGAAAACGGAGCCGATGTCGTGCTGGACTTCGGGTTTTGGGGCAGGCCCAGACCCTTCGCTTTACGCTCACGCTGACAGACAATGTCATTCCGAGCGCCAGCCGAGGAATCTTAGGTTGATGAAGGTTTTCGGGGATCGTTGTCCGTTGGCTTGTTGATAGCGAGACCCTTCGACTGCGTATGCTGCGGCGTGCTTCGCTCAGGATGACAATCAATCGGCTGTTATCAGTCCGAGATCCTTCGTTTTGCGCTCGCAATGACATTTATTTTTAATCGAATCTTGTCTCCCAGTGCTCGGCGTCTTTTGCCTCGAAGCACAGTTTGATCTGGTCATAATTGTTTTTCTCGGTGAACAGCTCGGGCAGTGCGCCGAGAGCGAAAAAGCCGCTCTCGGTGGTCTCGGTGTTTTCGGAAAATTCGCCGCCGAGCAGTTCGCACAGCACAAAGACCTTGCAAATGCT
>JAAYYB010000101.1 GCA_012515615.1 Fibrobacter sp. | reverse complement strand
CTCCATGAAACATTCCGGCAACATGATATAATAAAGCAATATACAGCGATCTGCCACCACCGCCCCCCCGAATTTCAGGGGCGTATTGAGCTTGAGGTAGCGCGTTCTCATGAGCAGCAAAGCGGTACTAAGATGCGCGTGGAGACAGGAGGCCGCCGGGCAAAAAGTACATACCGTATAGCGGAATACCATGATGATCTTTGCCGGGTCGAGGTGTTTCTGGAAACCGGGATAACACATCAGATTCGAGTTCAGATGGCCCATATCGGAGCTCCCATTGTGGGGGACCAAAGGTATGGTGATCTTAAACTGGATCAGAAGGTATTAAAAGGCGTAAAGAACAGGCTTTATCTCCACGCCTTTCATCTCTCCTTTCCTCACCCCGTTAAGGGAAAGAGGATAAAAATCGAGGCTCCTGAGCCCGGAGAGTTCAGGGAACTCATGAGGTTATCTGCTTAAAGAACGGGATATATATGGACCCGGAGATGTTGTCAAATCTGGATAAGGGGAATATCCGCATACGCAATATGCTTGCGTCTATAGAGCGGACCTTTCTCCCTGTGGGCTCCACGATTGGCAGGTACAGAATAATCGAGGAGATCGACCGGGGCGGGATGGCTGTTGTGTACAAGGCACTGCAGCTTGATCTTGACAGGGAAGTGGCATTAAAGGTGATGCCTGCGAACATTTCCATAAACCGGGGGTTTGTGGAAAGATTTCTCACCGAGGCTCATGCGGTTGCAAAGCTTAGCCACCCTAATATCGTAAATATTTATGAAGTAGCTACAGAGAACAACTCCTACTATCTTGCCATGGAGTATATCCCCGGCAAAAATCTCTATTATTATCTTCACTACAGTAAGCCCAAGCTGGTCGATGTACTTGAGATTGTGGTTCGTCTTACCGATGCGCTTTCTTATGCGCATAAACAGAAGATAATCCATCGCGACCTCAAGCTTAACAATGTGATCATGAAAGACCGGCTGACTCCTGTTCTCATCGATTTCGGGCTGGCGAAGGCACTTGAGGAAAATGACTCCGGGGGTATAACCCGCACAGGGGAGATCATGGGATCTCCATCCTATATGGCTCCTGAGCGACTCCTGGGGGGCAAGGTTGACCACAGAAGCGATATCTGTTCTCTGGGAATCATGCTTTACGAGATGTTGACATTTAAAAATCCTTATCTTGATCAGCGTAACCTCCATCAGACAACAATGAACGTCATGGAGGCTCATCCCATTCCTCTCCGCAAACTGATCCCCTGGCTTCCACCGGAAATAGAAGCTATAACGCTCAAGGCGATGGCAAAAGATATGGAGGCCCGGTATCAGACAATGGAGGAGTTCAAGGCTGATATCATAAGGTATCAGCGCGGTGAACCGGTACTGGCTCATCCGCCGTCATTGTGGTCCAGGGTAAAGCATTTTGCAAAACGCAACTGGGCACAGCTGGTCATAAGCACGCTTTTAATTGCATTTTCGATTTTGTTTGGCGCAACCTACTATCTTCAAAGCAGAAAAGCCCTTTCACACTGGCAGCTTGCTTTTGTAGATAAATTCGGGAGCAGAACCGACGCTCCGGACTGGGTGTATTCCGATGAGTCATCGTGGAGCTTCAAAGACGGTACTTTATCATCTAATGCAAAAAAATTCTCTTTTGCAAAATTACAGCGCAAGTTTACCCGCGACATGCTTCTTGAGTGTGATGTAAGTGCCGATTCTCAGAATCTTTTCAATGTTGGAGTTTTCCTTTTCGGCGAACATCCCGATTCAGCATACTGTTTTCATCTGAATAAATCCGGTGAAGCTTTACATGGAATAACATTTTCAGGAAAAAAGTTTCTCTTCAGCGACGTGGAGCCGTCAAAGATTCCTCTGGGGACGACAAATCACCTGGTAATAGAGCGTATTCAGAACTGTCTTACATTTTCAATTAACGGTGTTGTTGCCGCAAGGGTGTGGGATTATCTTCCACCGCTTGGAAAAGGACATGACCGTGTTGGTTTTTTTGTTAACGGCTGTCCTGTAAGGTTTGATAATCTGAAGATTTACCGCAGAGCCATTCCCGAGTTGCCATCGCCGACTTTGATAGCGGACCATTTCTGGCAGCGCGGAGATTATGAAGTGGCGCTTGATGAGTACAGGGGGCTTCTCCAGGACTTCTCAAACGATGAGATTGTCAAGGAAATTCTTGTCAAAATGGCTGATTGCATGGTACGTATGGGAAAACTCAAAGATGCTTATGAAGTATTGAGAAAAACCCAGACTATCAGGGGGAAAAAGGATGAGACGCTTAATGCCAGATCCCTTTTCCTTGAAGGAATAATCTTCAGCGGGTTGGGATACGGGCAGGCCGCAGATAGTGTGCTCAGGCTGCTCGCTCAACGTTTCCCCACTCATCCGGTAAATGCTTCCGCAATGACTTCCGCACTTCTGCGCACATCAGATTACCTGCAGGCAGGCGCCCCCCAGATCGCCTTGCAGGAGATCAGAGCTCTGATGGATCAGTACAGGAAGTATCCCGAAAGATGGGGTAAGCTTTATCTGAGTCTTCTTCAATATTACCTTGACAGGAGAATGCTTGATACGGCTCTTTCAATCACCGAACAGATTGTCGCAGTTCACGCGAGGGATCCGCAAATTCTGATAGCCGCAAGAAATGCAATGGGGCACATTTATCTTGACATGGGAAGGAAAGAGAACGCCAGACTTCTTTTTGACCAGTTTGTGACTACTAACGAAGGTACCGATGGTATTTGGGAGTCGTGGATGAAGCTGGGCGAAATTTATGAATACGATTTCATGTATCGCGATGCCATAACTGTCTATCAGAAAGTGTTCAAAGAGGGCCCTGTGTCAATACCTGCGCCCTGGATGGCGGCTGTAAAGTTAGGGGAGCTCATGTTGAGTGATCCGGAGCAGTCGGGGCAGATCTATTTTAAAGAGGTAGCCCAAAGACCTCACCCTTTCCCCAGACCCCGGCTTATTGCAAAGTATTACCTGGGAGAAATAGGCGAGGAGGAGTTCCGAATTACCTGGCGTGAGCTTTTCCCCGGAGACAACATGTTTCTGTACCATATTGCACGTAAAGAATATTCCAACGGGGAAAAACGCCTGGGTCAGAACTGTCTATCCGATCTGAAGCTGAGCCTCTCCTCCAGGACCTGGGATTATTTCCGGGTATTAAAGATTCTCAATAACATTCAGAGATGGTGATTTACTTCACGACTGCATAAGTCAGGTATTAATCCGCTCCCATGAAAAACGCGGTATGTCCTGAGATGTTCCAGACCTCATTTTCATTTGGCAGCATGGCCCCGTTTCCTCCGTATTTTGGATCTTCACTGTACCATTGCAGCTTCCATTTCATATTCAGGGGTGGAACTGAAAGAGGCTCTGGATTAGGGTAAAGCTGGATATCTCTTCCCAGATTAATAATAAGCAGACGATCATTATTACCTCGGCAAATAAATATACCCTAAGATGACATTGCAAAATATATATTTAGTGCATGGAAAAACGAGATTTTAGAAAGCTTACTTCCGATGCGCAGCTTGAAATTAAAAAGGCTGCAAT
>JAAYYB010000100.1 GCA_012515615.1 Fibrobacter sp. | reverse complement strand
TTTCAGCGAAGGGCGACGCCCTGGTGATTAAAACGGATTATAGCCTGGAAGAATTCAAGCATGTAAGGGAAAGTTGCAAGTAGCAAGTAGCAAGTCAGGAATTTCAAAAGGCACTTTTTTGGTTTTGCAAGAAAGTAATACAACCGCAGCACGACACTCTTTTTTTCCAGTAAAAAACTAAACAGAAAATAAATGTTACCAGTCCAAATGCCAGTTTGCAAAGCCCCTCTCAGTAGGAGAGGGGTGCCGACAGGCGGGGTGAGGCTAATAAAACCAACAAACGGCAATATCATTCTATTAAGCGACTTTATCTTAAAGGCTACAATAAATTTTAATCTACCACCAGTTCGCCCCTGCGGCCGCAATGTCGTTTTCAAATGTGATAACCATACCTGCCTCCACAACCGGTGGACAACACAGGGGGATAGCGTAAGACCGGCGTCTTCGACGGGCTGGAGCACAAGGGGGGACGCCCCCTCCAAAAAACTCCTGATTCTAATGAATTCTTTATATTGGAGACGCCCCCTCCCAAAAAAACTTCTGGTTCTAAAGAATTCTTTATATTGGGGACGCCCCCTCCTAAAAAACTCCTGGTTCTAAAACTCTTTTAAGCTTTATCTACTATCCAGGGAAATCCGGATAAAAATCACAAAACGGTTACACAATGGTATAATTATCATCAGTACCGGTCTGTCTGTCTGAAACAGCCATACTCTCCGTACACAGACAGTGTACGGATTTTTCGACAGGGACCCAAATTACGGGCATTTTTTAACTGTTTTTCCAATATATTATGTATATGAAATCAATTTTTGAATACATAGATTACCGGAAATTCCTTGCCGATTATTACCAGACGAAAAAAGAAAGTTCGTCCTATTTTTCATATCGCTACTTCGCCCGTAAAATAAACGTCAATTCGCCTTCATTTCTCAAGCATGTTATCGACGGGAAAAGAAATCTTACACGTCAGATGGCAGAACGGTTCTGCCAGGTTCTTGATTTGTCACCTAAAGAGGAGCTTTATTTCCGAAACCTTGTGCTTTTTAACCAGGCAAAAACGTCAATCGAAAAGCAGGAGCACTACGCGGTTTTACGGTCAATGACGGGCCTTGTAAAAGAATCTGTTTTGAACACTGATCAATTTGACTACTTTGCAATGTGGTATACACCTGTAATTAGAGAGCTGATATGTCTTTACGATTTTAAAGATGATTACAACCTGATTGCAGAAACTATCCAGCCCCCAATCGATCCCGCAGAGGCCATGGCTGCCGTAAAGCTGCTGCTGAAGCTTAAGTTAGTGATCAAAGATCAAAACGGGATCTACAAGCAGACATCCTCAGCAGTTATTGCCGATAATTCGGTGAAATCAGTTGCTGTTCGCGCGTTTACCCGCTCGATGATCGATCGTTCAAAAGAAGCCTTAGATACATTTAATAAAAAAGTGAGGCACATTTCCGGAATAACCATGGGCATATCACCGGAAGCCTATGATGTTCTGGCTGCGGAAATAGAGGCATTCAAAGACAGAGTCAAAGTAATCGTCAACCAGGACTCCACAAGCAGCCGGATTTACCAGATGAATATCGCTCTCTTTCCACTGAGTGAACAGCTCAAAGCTCAAAATGATGAGAAAGGGAACAGGGCATGAGAGGGCTGCTTTTATTGATCCTGTTCCTTGCGGTTTCTACCTTCAGGTGCTCTCTGGGCCCCGTCGCGGGAGGAACTACCGACACAGGAAACGCAAAGGTTGCCGCCGTTATTTACACAAGCAATGGCAGACCCGCTTGCGGCGCCTCAGTTGTTCTGGTTCCCTCTGATTACCTTTCAGAAACTGACGGTACAGACAAAAAGCCTGTAAAGATATTCACTGATGATTCCGGTATGTTTCATTTCGACTCAATTGAAAGTGGAAAACATTGTATCGAGATAAATGACGGGGATTCAAGCTCTATTCTGCTTAACATCACCGTTTACCCTGAAGAAGGAACAATTGTCATAAATGACACTTTAAGGCCTTATGCGTCAATCGAAGGCAACGCCGGGATCACCTCTGATACATCGTCAAAAAGATTTCTTCTCATTTACGGACTTGACCGGATTGTACCGGTGTCAACGGATGGTTCTTTTTACGCGGATAATCTTCCAGGCGGAACATTCATTTTCAGAATCATCTCTCAGGACAGTGCCTGGACCCCTATTGAAATAGAGGCCGTTACAAATCCTTCACAAACCACACTCATTCCACAGGCCGGATGGGTTCATAATGCTGCTATCTATCTCAATACAACAGAATCAGGCGCAAATGTCACTGAAAACATCTCCGGTTTTCCGGTGCTGATCAGACTCTCTGAGGATAACTTCAGTTTCAGTGAAGCCGATGAAGGCGGAAAAGATATCAGATTTTTCAAAACCGACGGAACTCCCGTTGATTTTGAGATAGAACAGTGGGACTTATCCCTTAAGAGAGCTTCTATATGGGTTAATATTGACACTGTTTACGGTAACCTGGATAAACAGTACATTTCAATGCACTGGGGAAATCCAAATGCGGCTTCTCTCTCAAACAGCAAAGCTGTTTTTGACACCTCAAAAGGCTTTTTTGGATGCTATCATCTGGGGGGAAACACAAACGACGCAACCGCCAATGGATTTGAAGGAACAAATAATGGTACTACCGACTTTCAAGACGGGATCGCAGGCAGCGGAAGATTGTTTGATGGCCTTTCCTACATAAACCTTGGAGATCTTCCAGACCGCTTATCAGGAACCCTCTCTTTCTGGTTCCGTCCAGGAGTTCTGTTTGATTCAAATTCCATAACTCAGGGGATATGGGGGAAGAAAACAACCGACAGTTTGAACTTCAGTCTGAGCCTTCGGGGAATCGACTACTATATTGATTCTACGGTTGTTTCAGAAAAAGGCTGTATGATCTCCAAGATTGAAGCCCCCCGGGAGGGTTATTACCTGAAGAGCGAAACAGTCTCATTCGATGCCCAAACCTGGTACTACGCATCCTGGAGTTGGGAAGAAGGCTCTAATAATCTATATATCAACGGCTCACTGGAAGCATCGGTGCAAAACAGTGTTCCGGTCACAGGAAGCGGCAGCGATGAGATCGGTCGCTGCGCCTATGACTCCTCCAATGTTTTTATGGCGGGGCCGCGTTTTTTCTACGGAGCACTTGACGAATTTAGAATAGAGAGCACTCCGCGCGATTCATCATGGGTCAGGCTGTGCTACATGAACCAGCGTACAGACGATAAACTTGTAAGAGTAGAGGATTAAACACGATATCAGATCAGGATAAAGATCTGCCTGTTTTGATTCTTCCGTCAATGTTCTCTGAAGAGAACAACAGTTGACGGGAACACCCTTTAAAACCGGAAACTTTCTCAACCCGGCATTATCTTATTCTCAACAATGATTGCTTTTTGGCAGATAACTGCAACAAACCATTGACCCGTTGGAATAATATGCCTAACATATTTGAATTTCAGAATTTCCGGGAATATCTGGAAGCCTACTATTGCCAGAAGAAAGCCTCCAGCAAGTCATTTTCCTACCGATCACTCTCCAGGGCAGCCGACAGTGCTCCATCCTTTGTCTATCATGTCATAGAGGGAAAGAGGAATTTAACCAAAAACAGCATCATGAAACTCTCAAAAGCCCTGGGGCACACCCGCCTTGAGAGTGATTATTTCGAAAACCTCGTCTTTTTCAATCAGGCAAAGACAATTTCCGAAAAAACACATTACTATAACCGGATCGCCGAGATAAGAAAACCGACCAGTATCAAAATTGTTGACAAAGAAAACTATGAATACTACAAATACTGGTATCACAGTGTAATCAGAGAGGTCGTTACCTTTTTTGATTTCGAAGGTGATTATGAAAAACTTGGCGAGTTCCTTATTCCGTCAATAACGGCGAAACAGGCCCGTGAATCGGTAAGTTTACTTTTAAAACTGGGTTTTATCCGCAAAGACAAATCGGGCAGATTTGTTCAGACTCAGAAAAACCTTCAAACCAGGCCGTCACTGCCTAATTCCTTCCTGCTTGAAAAGTTCCAGATGGAAATGCTGGAGATAGCGCTGCAGGCATACAAAAAATTCACAGTTTATGACAGGATGTCCTCATCGACAACTTTTTCTATTTCAAAAGAAACATTTGAGCTTTTTAAATTGAAAGCCCGCGATTTCCGGGCCGAACTTGCAGAACTGGCGAGATTCGACAACTCAGAAGACCGGGTATACCAGCTGACAATCAATCTGTTTCCAGTGAGCAACAGCACCAGATGACAAAAGATTGTATTATGACAGCACTTGCCTGTCTGGGACTTCTGTTCTCAAGCTGCGGCTATAATCAGCTTCCTCTTGCCGGCGGCTCTTCTGATACAGAGGTAAGTGCCAGGGTTAAAGGCTGTGCGGTTGACCTTGAGGGAAACCCCGCCTCCGGTGTACTGGCCCGGATGCGCACTTCTGAATTTCTGCCCGAAGATCCCAATCATATTTCACGGAACAGCTACACCGATTCCAACGGCGTATTCATTTTTGATTCAGTAAAAAGGGGATCTTACTCTATAGAACTCAGCGGCCCCGATTCTATCGGATCACTGATGAATTGTAAAGTTTCATCTTATGATGATCAAATCGTCCTCGATACCCATACCCTCAAACCAAGCGCAGTTATCAGCGGCCATGCTATTCTCGGGTCGAGCCGCTCCGCTCCCAGTCTGCAGATATATGGTCTTGAAAGATCGATAAAACCCGACTCTACAGGTTTTTTTACTTTCAGCATTCCTGAGGGAATGCACTGCCTTAGAATAAGCGGCCCGGAAGAGTACGATAAAATGGAGGTCTCTTTTGAGGCTTTTTCATCACAGTACAAATATATCGGGTGGTTCTGGCTCAATCCAAAACAGCAGTCCCCCTGCGGTGATTACCCATGTGATTCGCTTACTGTCCGTTCGATCCTTGACAGCCTGGGAAGACCCGATATTCCTGTGGATTCAATCTCAGTAACGCGCAACGGACGAATCGTTGAGCTCAGGCTGCGGGGTCTGGGAAAAAAGGCCGCATCTCAATCTATCGGCAGGCTCAACTTTCTCGAGGTCCTTGATCTGGGGCAGGACAGTATCGATACCCCGCTTTACTTTCTTAATCAGCTGTGGATGCTTCAGGTGCTCAGCCTTGACGGAAATCGTATCAGATACATACCTGACAATATCGGATATCTCACTTTTCTGAGGCATCTTGACCTCTCAGGAAATGAGCTCTCGTTTCTGCCGGTAAGTATCACAAACCTCAAACCGTTCCAGTTACTGAATTTATCTGACAACCGGCTCTGCACACTGCCGGAATATCAAAAATCATGGATATCCCTTTATGATCCTGACTGGGCTCTCAACCAGAAGTGCCCTGTCGATTCTGCTCAATAATCCTAACACTTAACAATTTTCAAATGCACACCGAAAAAAAGGACCAGAAAATGAGCTGCAAGGAAACCCCAATCACCAGGCAATCACACATCCATCGTACCGCAAAAAGGAAGATACCGGTTCTGCTGGCACTCTCAGGGGTACTGTCCCTCAGTATGGCAGCGGAACCCTTACCCGGATACGTGCTGTATTCACCATGCATGAATGTAACCAAAACTTACCTTTTAGACACAGATGGCGATACTGCCAAAGTATGGTCCCACGCCAGAGGAAGCGCATATTCATCTTATATCCTTGATAATGGCAACCTCCTGCGTCCCAGCGATTCTCCCACTTCAGGGATAAGCGGCGGTGCGGCACAGAATGGGATGATTCAGGAAATAGACCCCGATGGTAAAGTGGTCTGGGAGTTCACTTACAAGACCGATAAATACGTTTTGCATCATGGTATCTGGCCGATGCCAAACGGAAACATTCTGGCTTCCGCATTTGAAAAGAGGACAAAAGAAGAGGTGAAGAGCGCCGGGCTGACACATGTACCACCGGCATTCATGAGCAGGGACGGCAGCGTTCTTCTGGAGCAGCTGATTGAAATTGATCCGCGCAAACCCGCAGGGCAGGAGATTGTATGGATCTGGAAAGTCTGGGATCATCTTGTGAGCTCTGATCAGGCTGCCGCCAACCCCCAGCTTTTCAGCAATGACATGGGATCATCCGGCTACATGTTCTCTGACTGGATGCACCTTAACGGGATGGCATATAATCAGAACCTTGACCAGATCGTGTTCTCTTCACGGGTATTCAGCGAAATTTACATCATAGACCACAGCACGACCTCTGAAGAGGCGGCAGGGCATACAGGCGGCAAATACGGGAAAGGCGGGGATATCCTTTACAGATGGGGGAACCCCACAAACTATAAATCACAAGGGGAAATCTCCCTTAGTACTCTCCATAATCCATCCTGGATTCCCGAAGGCTTTCCCGGAGCAGGCAACATCATTTTTTTCCATAACAATGATCAGAAAGATTTCTCACAGATACTCGAAATCACCCCTCCGCTCAAACCGGACGGAACCTACGAGAAGGCCGCAGGTGCCGCTTTTGGACCAACCCAGCCATCATGGACCTACCAGGACCAGGCAAACGGCTTCTTTTCGGCACTGATGAGCAGTGTCCAGAGACTTCCCAACGGCAACACTTTTATCTGTGAAGCAAACCCTAACGGTAGGCTTCGTGAAGTGGATCAGGACGGCAAAACTCTCTGGCAGTATGTCACCAATACCCTTTCGCCCAGGGCCATGAAATATGAGATGAATCACCCCGGTATCCAGAAACTGCTCGGAGTATCGACATTTGGAAAAGACCGTAAACTACAGAGACAAACCGCAGTCGATATCCGTTTACGTTCCGGAAAGCTCTGTTTTTCCAATGCTGCCGGATCAAAGATAAACATCTATTCATTACAGGGAAAAAACATCTTCTCCTCTACTGCACAGGGCAGCTCTTTTTCAATCAGCACCAAAGATTTTCCGACCGGGACCTATCTGGTTTCCGCAGCAAATAAAACAGGAACAGTATCCAGACAAATAAAATTTATTCGATAAAAAGGAACGGCAAATCTATGAAGAACGCAGTCATCACAATCAGCATATTGACATTTTTCTTCATCTCCATGGCAGAAGATGAGCGGGTAAGTGGAACGGTAACAGATGATAAAGGATTACCGGTTTCAGGCGCCCTGGTCATGCTGAAAAACAGAGATTGCCCGAAAGTATATACCGATGAGCAGGGAAAATTCTCCCTGATTCAATCGGCGAGTGTAAAATCAAAAGTTAAAGAAACGAACAGGCTTTTAAGACTGCGTCCGGCAGGAGACGGGTCAGATTTTCTCATTGAAATGAACGGGTCCGGAGAAAAGATCGGGCTTGAAATATTCAGTATCTCTGGTACCAGATTACTCTCAGAGCAGATCAATGACAGAAAGAGCGGAACCCACAGAGTCAGTTTCCGTAATTCCGCCCATAGTCTTTTTATCATAAAAGTGAAAACTGCGGACAGAGTTACTATTTGGAAAGCGGCTCCCGGGATGATCTCCGGGGCGTATTTATCTGAAGTCATGGACATTCCAGAACCCCGTCTGTCAGGAAAGAAAAATGCAGGGATTTCCGATACGGTTATTGTAATCAGCCGCCTGCACCGTCACTCACTTACTGCGATCGGGAACTATGAAACTGACAATCTCGAGATAAAACTCTCCGCGTCAAACCCCTGGATACCACAATCACCACTGGAGCGCTCAGGGGGAATGGTCAGGATAAAAGCCGCAGGGTACGATTTTGAGATGGGTCAGCCCAATCCCGACATTGGGGGCCAGGACTACTCTTCAATAGAGCAGCCGGTTCACACAGTCTCTTTTACCTCAGATTTCTGGATGGACACAATTGAAGTTACCCAGAGCGATTATGATCAGTTGATGGCAAGTGCCTATGAGGGATTTATCGTGCCGGAAACCCGACCCTACGGAGCCGGTGATCGATACCCGGTTTATGATGTGGGATGGACAGATGCAGTACTGTACTGCAATGCCAGAAGCAAACGGGACGGTTACGATCCGGTTTACTCCTACGATTCCATTTTAAAAAGACCTGCAGGTTCCAAACCGGAATTCAAGGGCTTTGCAATCGACCTTTCAAAAAACGGCTACCGCCTTCCCACTGAAGCAGAGTGGGAATATGCATGCAGAGGAGGAACCTTTACAGATTATTTCTGGGGCAAAAACTACGATCAGTATCTTGAGAGCCCCAACCCTGATCAGGTCAGCGAATTTACAGTCTGGCAGGGGAACTCCTGGAACCTGGGTTCCGAGAGTCCCGGCTTCGGAGCTCATCCTGTCGCAAGTGGCAAGCCTAACCCCTATGGACTCTATGATATGGCTGGTAACGTTACCGAACACTGCACCGACTGGTATTCTGACTATTCCTATGGAACATTTAAAGACCCGTTTACACAACCGGTCAGCGGACAGCCGCCAATGCTCCGGGGCGGGCACTGGGGAAGCGATGTGGCATACCTGAGATCTGCAAACAGATCATTTGACAACAACGCGTATGCCTATCTGCTCAACGGGTTCAGGACAGTCAGACTTGCAGCAGAGTAAAATTGAAAGGAACTGGTGAAATGAAAACTGCAATTGTAATAGCATTTGGAGCACTGTTTGGATTTTCAGTCTCAGCAGGGGCCCAGAATGATTCCGCCCGGTTTGTTTTTGATCAGGATCAGGTGTTTACATATAAGTTCAGTTTCTATACGCCTGACTGGGCCGATTCTCTTGAATACTACAAGGGTCTACCCGATGAGCCCTACATGCCGGCGAAGATGCTCTTCTATAACGAAAAAGGGGATACGATCCGCATTGACAGTGTAGGAATCAGGTATAAAGGAAACTCCTCCTATCAGTTCGCGATCAATTCACCCAAAAAACCCTTGAAGCTTCGATTCGACAAATACAACTCGAAAACCCGTTTTTTCGGCCTGAAAAGACTTAACTTCTCAAACGCCACCATGGATCCCAGTTTTATGCGGGAGAAGATCAGTCTTGACATCGCGCGTGCTTATATGCCCTCTCCCCGCACTGCCTATGCAAATATCTGGCTTGAAGACACACAGGCCGGTTTTTATGTACAGATCGAACAGGTAGATAAAATATTCCTGAGAAATTATTTCCAGGATGACGACGGGAATTTGTATAAGTCATCAGATGACGGCGCTCCTCTTATTTATAGGGGAAAAGATCAATCTGCCTACGAAACCGAATACGATCTGGAGACAAACAATAACGCTAACGACTGGGTTCCTTTTATCACCATGATCGATAAGCTGAACAATACAAGCGCCCTGGAATTTATCAGCGAGGCAGGCAGAATTCTTGATCTTGACAACTGCATCAGGCACCTTGCCTTCACAATGGTTCTCTCCCATTTTGACAGCTATACCGGGACCGGAAGAAATTTTTATTTCTATGATGACCCGGTTTCAGGAAAGTTCTCGATTATCCCCTGGGACCTCAATCTCGCTTTCGGCGGGCACTCTAACAACTGGAATGTAATATCAATGGATATTGCTGATATTTCAAACCTTGAGCAGCGTCCCTTGAACAGACGGATTCTGGAAAATGATTCACTGAAACGGGTTTATTACAATTACCTTCTGGAGATGATTAACGGCCCGGCATCTTTCGATTCTGTTTCCGCATCAGCCGCACGGATCAAAACGCTGATAGAAAAGCATGTAAAAGCCGACCCGAATAAGTTTTACAGCGACTCTGCTTTTACAAAGAATATCGAGGAGGATTGGCAGTTCCGTGACGGGCCGGTGCTGACCCGCATACCCGGCCTGAAATCCTTTATTCAGGCAAGATCAGAATCTATTCGAAGCCAGGTAGCCCAATACTCACACACTTTACCTGGTGGAAGAAAGAGCACTCATGACAATAGAATATATGCGGGAATTAATGAACAGGGCATTCATATCTACCATTGTGTAAACAATACAGACAATATTTCCATAAAGCTTTATTCTATTCAGGGCAGGATGGTAAAGTCGGTAAGACAACAGGCCGGAAAAGGGCAGGGGTCAAACAAGTTTACGATCCCCGGCCGGTCTTTTTCACCCGGGCTCTATACCATTGTGATACGAACTGAGCAAAGCAGTATTTCCGTTCCTCTGCTGGTTTCAAAGACTGGAAGATGATGTTTATTTTTAAGGACCGTTGTTGTATACGCTGATGAAACATCTGCGGTTTGTGGAAGCTTTCATGTAAAATGGATAAGTGCGATTCGGCACAATCCGGGTGCATTGGTTAAGTGAATTAAAGTAAACCTGTTCGATGTCCAAAAAATTATCTGACTGCAGTGTCCGGTGAATCCGAGTATACCCGTAAAGCATTTATGCCGTGAAGAGCCTAAAATTATTATTATTGACGAAATGAGAGCAGCAGTTTGACTCCGAGAGCGGTAACACACCCGCCCGCAAAACGGTCAATCCATTTCTTGGAACGCAAATAGGCTCCGCGGGCCTTTTGTGATGATAAACTCACTGCTACGATCGAGTACCAGCCTGTCTCAATGACAAAAATTACTGCTACCAGAATAATGGCAAGTGTCAAGGAGTAAACTTTGGGAAGGAGTGCGGCAAAAACACTTGCATAAACTACCGCAGCTTTTGGATTACTTAATTGTGTTCCGAGACCCAGCAAAAATGCATTTTTACTGTTTTTTTTATCAGAAGTTACAGTTGAATCGATTGGTTTTGATGAATTCAGCCAGATCCTGAGCCCCAGAATCACAAGATAGAGACCTCCTGCAATTTTAAACGCCATATAGACTTTTGGAACGGCTGTAAAGATACTGTTGAGTCCAACCAGGGCTGCTGTGGCAAACGTTGCTCCGCCAACGCCCATACCCAATGCAGCCGCTAAGCCGGCAGAGCGTGAAAAAGAAACTGAAGTGCGTGCAACCAGTATAAAACTGGGTCCGGGGCTGACCGTCCCGGCCGCAATTGCCCCCGCAATTGCACAAATAGAGAGTAGCTGCTGTAAAACTGCCTGTTCCATTCTGACTAAAACCACGATTCCCGAAAAGGTAAGTTTATAAGACCCGGTGATAGAGACATAAAAATAATACTGCGCCCCGGTAATTTTGAATCACGTTTTTGTGGGAATCGGTAATTATTATTTACCTTGTCATTTTGGTGAAGGCCGGAAACCAGTCTAAGAGCTTCTGGAAGAGGGCGTTCCCATTTACGCTACAGCCCGTCGAAGACACCAGTCTTCCGCTATCACCCCGTGTTGTCCACCATTTTTGCAGGCAGGTATGGACATCACATTTTTAAACGACCTTGCGGCCGCACTGACGAACTGGTGGTAGATTAAAATGGCTATATCCGGAACTCCCAATATAAAATTGGCTTGAATTCGTTGTATTTATTGTGTTTCTGCCCATATTTATACCATACGAAATTGTTCAGGAATTTGCGCAGGAATATCTACATCTCCAACAGTCAGAAAAATCATATCGGTAAACGCCCCTAAATTCGCAAAACCACTTGCTCTATTCTTGACAATTTTAATGATCCGATTGATTCCTTCAGACATGGCATTAGTAAGTTTAGTTTTAACAAACGGCAATATATGAACTGCATGGCGACGAAGCATTAAAGCGAAATTTTTGATCGCTTGAAGCCTGCTTTTCAAAGCGGCAGTTATCCAACCATTAAAGAACGATTCTGCCGACTGCGTATATGCATATTCCCAAAAAGCTTCGAACTCAT
>JAAYYB010000099.1 GCA_012515615.1 Fibrobacter sp. | reverse complement strand
CAATCGTTTTGTCAAATTCACCAGTGTTAAGATTAACATAAGCCAGATCGACATATCCCACTGGAGAGTTGGGATAGAGGCGGATTATCTCCTTGGCTATAGATGATGCTTGATCATGTTTTTCTGCTTGTGAATAGCAGAAAACCAGCCTTGAGAGGATTCTGATATTGCGGGGTGATTCCTTCAGTGCATCCTGATAGAGACTGACTGCCTTATCTGCCTGTTCCAGCACAAGATAGTGATCTGCCAGCAGGTCCCTGACCTCGTCATAGGAAGGGTTCAGCTCCAATGCGGTTTTAAAGCACTTTTCAGCATTCTCTCTCTGACCGGCACGTTCAAAAGCCAGAGCTCCGTTGCGGAAGGCTTCCGGATTAGTTATTCCTTTTGAACTGAGTTCTTTAAACAGCTCAATCGCTTTGTCAATTTCATTTACTTCAGTGTAGTACCAGACCAGAGATGAAATGATAAGCTCATTTCCCGGATGGTATTTATTTGCCAGGAAGAGGTATCGGGCACCTTTCCGCACCTGATTCTTCATGGAAAAAGCATAGAATAGGCCCAGAAGGCAGTCTGCATTGGTTTTGTCAATCCTGAGGCCTTTATGAAGATAGGGGATAGCCTTATCAGGAAGATTCTGTTCTGTGTAGATACGGGAAAAAAGAAAATAGATTTCCCACTCATCGGAATAGATTTTGGTATAGTTTTCAAGAAGTTCCAGGGCCTCATTATGAAGACCAAGCTCAATCAGTTCCTGAGATTTATCAATCAGTTCTGAAAAATCCAGCCATTCATCCATCATTCCATTCACTGGTCCCTGCCTGTTTTTTCAGCTCCCTTAACTATACAAGAAGGGAATTTTCTGCGGAAGAGGAAATCAATAAACCAGACGATTGCAAAACCTGAGATAAAAGAGATTCCTGTAGTAAATAAAGCCAGAGGTGTTTCCACTCTTTCCGGAGCTTTGATCAACCAGACAGTCACCATCAGCAATGCCATAAAAAGAGGTATGCCAAACACAATCAGTGCACCAAGAGCCTCATTGAGTAGAAATCGTCTGAAGGTTACCGTTTGCCCGATCTGGTACTGAGCGGCATTATCAGTGGTAACAATAGTTTTCTTTACTTTGCTGTTACCTCCGCAGGCACCGCAGCCAGTGCGGCATTGCCTGGTATCGCATTCAGGATCTATAGAAATGAAAAGACGATCATTCTGCTTTCTGAAGATTATCCCCTCTTTTTCCTCTATAGTAAGGAGCTGTCCCATTGTTTCCCTTTAAAAAATGTTCCCTGCACTATGGAGTACGATCGAGTCATTCAAAAGGTAAAGACGATCTATGGCGGTGCTCAGATGACATAGTACTTCATAGGAGATTGTGTTGCCTATGGCGGCGACCTCATCGGGTGTGATGCATTTATCTGATTGACTACCCATGATTACAACTTCATCGCCCACGCTGATTTCAGGTTCAGGACCAGCATCAACCATGATGTAATCCATTGTGACATTTCCGGCAATACGGTACTTTTTTCCCCGGATCAGAACGCTTCCCTTGTTGCTGAGGAATCTTGGGACACCCTGTGCATATCCGGCTGCTATCGTTGCTATCCAGGTTTCTGATGATGTCACATAATTCCAGCCATAACTGACCGGACTGCCCGCAGGAACTTTTTTTATTTTGGTGACAAAACTTTTCAGTGATGCAACCGGCCGGAGGTCAAGCGTAAAATCCTGAGCCGGATCCGGCTTGCAGCCGTAAAGAGCAATTCCCGGACGCATGTGTGTGCATTCCCCGAGCTCAAAGCGCATTGCAGTAGCACTGTTGGCAAAATGCACATGGTTCGGAGATAATCCATGTGAACGCAATATCGAAATGGATTGTCTGAATTTTGTAAGTTGATCGTCTACTGTTGTTGTTCCAGGTTCATCAGCACAGGCAAGATGTGTATATATTCCCTCAAGAAATAATTTATCACCGGCGTTGTCCAGAAAGATTTTGGCCAGCATCTCTGTTTCTGACGGCAGAATTCCCATTCGGTTCATGCCGGTATCGATATGACAGTGGAATCTGACCTGAAGGCCTGATGCGATCCAGTCATAGAGAGTCTCAAGACTGTTGCATGAGAACAGGATCTCACGGGTAAAGGCTGCCTTTATCTGCTCTGTGGAAGCTTCTCCGAGGACAAGAATCGGGCTTTTCAAACCACTTTCCCGGAGCTTAAATGCTTCTTCAGGTCTTGCAACCGCGAAAAAATTAACTCCGCCCTGCTGTTCAAGAGTTCGTGCGATCATTACGCTTCCGCATCCGTAAGCACAGTCTTTTATAACCGCCAGTACACCTGCTCCGGGGGAGAGCGAGCGGATCTGGTTAAGATTGTGCAACAGATTGTCAAGCGATATCTCCACCCGTGTGGAGATCTTGTTAAATGTCATATTTATTCTTCAATTTTCTGTTTTACAACCTTCCAGCTGCCTTCAGTATTCTTCCTGAAAAAGCAGGTGTAGTAGTTTTCATGACAGGCGGCGCCGGTCTGCTCAATTTTAAAAAGCAGCGCGTCACCGTCACAGTCAATAAAGACCTCCCGGATTTTCTGCACATGCCCGGAGGTCTCGCCTTTAAACCATCTTTTCTGTCTTGATCTGCTGAAATAGACCATGACACCTTTTTCCAGTGTCTCGGCAAGAGTATCTCTGTTCATATAGGCAAGCATCAGAACCTCCCCGGTTGAATAATCCTGAGCTATTGCTGAAACGAGCCCTTTTTCATCGAATTTAACTGCGTCAAGAAGAGTACTCATTTGGAAACCTTTCCGGATAGAAATGTTTGCTGTAATCAGGTTCTTATCTGTCCTTTGCCTCTGACAATCCATTTATAAGTTGTCAGGTCATCAATACCCATCGGGCCACGTGCATGCAGCTTATCGGTGGAGATCCCGATCTCACAACCCATGCCGTATTCCCCTCCATCTGAAAACCTGGTGCTTGTATTGACCATTACGGATGAGGAATCGACCAGTTTAATAAATTTATCTGCCTGTGCCTGGTTTTTGGTGATGATAGAGTCGGTATGATGAGAACTGTAGGTGTTTATGTGCTCTATTGCCTCATCGACCCCTTTCACCATGCGTACCGCAAGACGTAAATCAAGGTATTCGGCTCTCCAGTCATCTTCGGTTGCCCTCTTGAGCCCCGGAAGCAGTTTACGTGTTTCCGTATCGGCATAGATTTCAACACCCTTTTCAAGCAGAGACTGGATAATGGCTTTTTTGTTGCGTTCAGAGAGCCCGGAATCCAGAAGAAGTGTTTCAAGAGTATTACATACTCCCGGCCTCTGTGTTTTTGCATTTACGACGATCGGAACGGCTATTTTCATGTCTGCTTTTGCGGAGACATATATATGACACACACCTTTGTAGTGCTTGATAACGGGAATGTGTGATTTTTCAACCACCATTCTTATAAGGCTTTCTCCGCCTCTGGGGATAATAAGGTCAATCTGATCTTCTTTTTTCAGGAGAAGTTCGACTGCCAGTCTGTCGGTAGTAGGCACAAGCTGAACGGCCTGTGACGGCAGTCCAGATTTCTGCAGTGCTTTTGAAAAGAGGCCGGTAAGCACCATGTTCGAATGAAACGCTTCAGAACCGCCCCTTAGTATGACAGCGTTAAGAGATTTAAGACAGATTGCCGCGGCATCGACAGTGACATTGGGCCTTGACTCGTAAATAATGCCCACTACACCAATCGGAACCCTTAATTTGTAAATGGAGAGGCCGTTTGGGCGTTTTCTGTGTTCATACTCGGTTCCAACAGGACTTTTCAGAGCGGCAACTTCGGAGAGACCCTTTGCCATGGAGAGGATCGTTTTATCTGTAATGGTGAGGCGATCGATCATGGCATCTGAGAGACCGTTTTTACGCGCCGCATCAGTGTCCTTCCTGTTTTCTTTTTGAATGAGGTCTTTTTCAGCAACCAGCATTTTTGAAAGAAGGAGAAGGGCTTTGTCTACCTTTGAAATATTGACATTTTGCATCTGAAGGGCGGCTTTTTTCCCTCCTGCAGCAATATTGTCAACTATCTTTTGAAGAGTAGCTGAAGACATAACATATACCTGTGCTTTTAAAGGTGTTTTTACAGTACAGCCAGATTGTCTCTGTGTATAACTTCATCAAAACTTTTTCTACCGAGTCGCGCAGCAATTTCACTACTCCTGCAGCCCTTGATACTCTTAACTTCTTCTGCCGAGTAGTTTGCCAGTCCTCCTGCGATTAATTTCCCATCTCTGGTGCGGATTTCTACTTTGTCTCCGGCTTTAAAATTGCCTTTAATTTCGATGATACCTGCCGGGAGCAGGCTTTTGCCTTTCTCTACGATGGCTTTCCCGGCCCCTTCATCGACAAAAATTACCCCGGAAGACTGCCCTGTAAAGGCGATCCATCTTTGGCGTGAAGACATACGGTGGTCTGAAGGAATGAAGAGAGTCGCGCATTTATCATTAGTAAGAACATCTGTAAGCCTCTGGTCAAAACCGTCTCCGATCAGAGAGAACATGCCGGCTCTGGTAACAATTTCTGCGGCTTTAAGCTTTGTAGCCATACCGCCTACACTCAGCTCGTTTTTTAGATCCCCTGCCATTTTGTGCACAGAAGAAGACATCTGTGAGACAACTGGTATGTGCACTGCAGACTTGTCAGCATGGGGGTTGCGGTCGTAAAGTCCTCCTACATCGGTCAGGTTAACAAACACATCAGCCTGAACCAGAAGTGCCACCTGTGCTCCAAGAATGTCGTTATTGCCGAACTGTATTTCTTCGACTCCTACAGAATCGTTTTCATTTATGATCGGAATTGCACCACATTCCAAAAGCTGGAACATCGTGTTACGCAGATTGAAATATCTTTTCTTGCTTCTCAGATCATCCCATGTAAGCAATACCTGGCCTATGGGGATCTTATGTTGAGAGAAGTAATCCTGATAAACCTGCATGAGTCTGTTTTGACCGATAGCCGCACAAGCCTGTTGCAGGGGTATCGTAGAGGGCCTTTTTTCAAGTCCGAGAACTTTCATGCCGTGAGCAATGGCTCCAGAAGAAACAAGTATCAGCCGGACTCCGGCTTTGTGAAGCAGTATCATGTCATCGACAAGGTTGCTTACTCTCTTCTGGTGATCCTGAGTGGTCAGGATTCTGGATCCAACCTTCACGACCAATGTTTTAACAGATGTAATTTCTTTACGAAACAGTGATTTTTTCATATGACAATGCAGGGATTTATCGGCCGGCCTGCTGGCATTTTCTTTCCAGGTCAAGTATGAAATTTTCCAGCTCTTTGGACTTTCTGGTAAGCGAATCCCGGTCTGAGTAGCAGTTTCTCAGTGATTCGGTAATCATGTCAATATTTAATCTGCGTGGCTGTTGTGGCTGACTGGCTTCCATCTCCTTGCTTTTTGCGAGCTGTTCGAGTTTGTCAGCAGTTCCACGATATTCTTTCTTGAATGACTGCATCACGACCAGGAGCCTGATCCAGGAGTTGACTTCTCCGATTCTGAAATCATTGGGATATAAAGAGGCGAATTTTTTAAATTCCTGAAGGGCCATCTCCCAGTTTGCAAAGGGGTTATCGTAATAAATGTTGATCAATCCAAGATAGTACTGGGCCTTTTTTGCTTCATCAGATTCAGGCCTTGATCCCTGAATCTTGGAATATTTTACTTTAGCATATTCGTAGTTTCCAGCCCTGAAAAGTGAATCAGCTTCAAAGAGCATCAGCTGTTCAAAGGTGACCACTTTTGCAGCACACCCCATGATCAATGATAACAGGAGGATTATGCCGGTTAATGCCAGATACTTTTTCATTTTCATTACCGGATCCATGATTGAGTCAAACAGATGATTTATCCAGATTGATCATCTGTTCGCCGCTTGATGTGTAATCTTCAACAACCGGATTTTTTATCTCTCTTAACTTACGTGTAACTCTGGAAATCCGCTCGGTCTCTTCGATAATTGTATGTATGCGCTCCCTGAGCTCAGCAGGATATTTTTCCATCAGCATCTCCAGAAACTGCGCATTACCTGATATTATCATGAGGGGATTATTTATTTCGTGATTAACAGATGCTACAACCTCACCAATCGCTGCCAGCCTCTTGGATTTGATCAGCTCTTCCTGAGTGTTTTTAAGGTCGATAGACATCTCAAAGAATGCCGTGGCCACATCCCCGATCTCATCATTGGGGTAACCGGTGGGGTCAACGTTGAAATCACCTTTGGCAATACTGCCAGCCGATTCCTTAAGACGCCTGAGAGCATTTGTAATATATCTGGAGAAAAACAAGCCGAAAAGTATAGCAAAGAGAGTGATTCCTGATATGATGACTATCGTTATCTGTTTAACATTGGCAACCCTTGCCTCGACATCTTTAATTCTTAAATTTGTCTGCTGGTCAATGATGCCCTCTGCTGAATCGATAGTTATGCTCAGTTTGTAATCAACATCGTTGATCAAATTTTTCCAGGCTTGAATTTTTTTGTCATCAGTAACGGCCTTTTTTGACTGCACGATACTGTCAAAAGTTGCGGCATAAAGAGTGTTATAGGTTTTGATCGTTTTCATCGATTCTTTTAGCCTGCCGATAGATCCATCGCCCTGGCCGTATATGTCCTTCTGAGAGAATAATGAATCCAGAACCTGAATGGTATCGACTTTGATATCCATTGCCCCGATCAGGGCTGTTATTTCGTTGTGTATCCCGCGGAAATTCTGAACCGACTCCAGGCGGCCAACTCTTTCGTAACTGATTATGCTTGGTCCCTGGACTTTATGAAGGGTTTTAAGTCGCAGCATGTCATTTTTTATCTCATTCTGGCGCTTCAAAATGCGTGTTATGCCATTAACATTCTCTGTTTTAGACACAATCACCAGAAAAAAGACATTCAGAAAAATTACTACAAGGAAGCCAAGGAAGAGTTTTGGGTATATATTAATACGCATTTTTTGTATTTTTGGTTCTCCGAAATAAAAAAATACATCCAGCCATCCTTTTGGGATAGCTGAATTCATAAACTTGAACTAATATATGATGAATTACGGCCGTCTGCAATAAATTTTCAGAAATCGTGCCCTGCAGAAAAATAGAGCTGGCCGTCTGATTCTATGCCCTGATGCCTGAAGCTGTTTACAAGTTGTCCGTAGGAGAGCCTGACTGGTCCTAGTATTGTTTCCCAGGATAACCCGATACCCACACCAATAGGCGCGTAGCGAATGAATTGATTCATTGCAGTTTTGCTCTGAAATCTCTCCCGCTCCCAGGTGTATCCCCAGTCTCCTGTAATCTGGGTATAGAGGCCCTTACGGATCATCAAGCGGTACTCAAGGTGAAAAAGCCCCAGGATATCTCCGGAGAGACCCATTGGCGGAAGACCCATAAACGGGACATAATTATAAATACTCATGTCCTTGTATCTTCCTTCCGGTATTGCTCCACCAAGGTAAATTCTCTCTACTTCGGGCAGTTGTGTATTAGAGTAGCAGAATGTTGCCTGGGGTAGAATAGTATTGCGTTTTGCAAATGTAAAATAGCGGCCAAGGCTGCCTGAGATCTTTACCAGATCACTCTGACTTCCAAGAGCTCTACTTGTCGCACCCATGGCAAATGAATGCTTTATACCCCAGAAAGGGAAAGGGTATTTGTCCATGGTGTCGAAATTCAGCTTCAGCATGAAATAGGGCAGGCTCTGATGGGATCTCAAACCAAATGCATCAGAGAACACGCTGTTATCAGATTTTTGAACCTTGAAACGTTCTATACGCATCCCGCCGCTAAGCAGAACCGATTTTCCGAACTGTGTTCCAAGCAGAGCCAGAATACCATTTTTCCTTAGATTTTTTTCATGAAGAGAAATAGAGTCGGAACCTGTATCGTTCCAAAAAATCTCTCTTTTAATGATCTTTTCTTTTGAGAAATAAAACTGGAGCTGAAGATGGTTTGCAAAATTGGATGTCAGAAGGTGATTCCCCTGAAAGTCAAGAGCATATTTCTCTCTTCTGAGCCCGTATTGAAGGTGAACCGCAGCGCAGATTCCCATACCTAAAAGGTTTTCATAAGCTGGTTGTATAAATCCTTCTCCCAGATGAAATTCATCGTAACGTACTCCCATTCTCATTCGCCAGTATTCTTTCTCTTCAACCATGATTCTTGCCCGGTAAAGAGAATCCATCTCAATGTTAACGTTCTCAAAAAGATCCGATGAGTAGACAGAGGCAAGACTTCTCTGGATCAGTTCACCTGTGAGTGTGTCGCCGTTGTCTATTGCTGCTGCGGTACGGATCAGACGGGCTGATGTACGTTTATTACCCTGTATTTCGATTTCTTCGATTATACCGGGGGCCGGGAGCAGAGGTTCCTTTCTGCGAAGTTCAAAGACTTTATCGTGAAGAACAGTTCTGATGAGATCCATTTTCTCCTGAGTAGCCCGGTATCCTGAAGAAATCATGGAATCTATGTCCTTAAAATCAGTTTTTGTATAATTATCAAGAATCGGGGTTATAAGGATATCTGCTTTGCTGCGCTCAGTCTCCTTCTGATTTGCCAGTCCGATAGTGATTATCTGATCAACCAGCTTTACAGGATTCTGCAACTCCTCTTTTTTCCACATAGGCGATGTAACATCAACGGCGATTACTTTCTTGAATCCCTGTTCTCTTGCATACTCTACAGGGATGTTTGTTGTAAGACCTCCATCTACAAGAAGCATACTGTCAAAATCGACAGGAGAAAATGCAAGCGGAACCGAACAGGATGCCCTCACTGCTGAAACCAGATTCCCTCTGGAAAAAACAATACGTTGTCCTGAAAGCAGGTCGGTTGCTACGATTCTAAGGGGAATACTAAGACTGTCAAAAATGTCTTTTGCCTGGAACTGGGCTGAAGCCAGCTTGGGAGCGAGAAAATCAAAGAATGACTGGCCATAAGAAATTGCTCTTGGTAAAATCGGCTTGAAATTATAATCGAAACGGAGTTCCATCAAATAATTGCCGGGTTCCGTTTTCTGACTTACAAATCTTTTTTTTCGGTTAGCTGTGTTACTGAAGAGCTCATCCCAGTTTATGCTTAAAGCAAGTGATTGAAGACTGTCCGGGCTTATTCCTGAGCAGTACAGAGCACCCACAATAGCTCCAATGCTGGTTCCAATGACAATGTCGGGCTTTATTCCAGCATCATGCAGTGCCTGCAGAACACCGATCTGGGCAAGCCCCCTTGCTCCGCCGCCACTGAGCACAAGGGCAAAACTTGAACTTGAGTCCTGGTCTGAGGCTATGAGAATTCTGCTGTAAAAAAGAACAATCATTGTGAACACAGAGAGAAATCTCACAATGCTGTTCTCCAATTTGTATCTTTTCATTCCATATCCGGCATCACTGAAATTTTAAGGCGGGTCCCAGGTGAATACTGCTGAATTCTATAGAACTCTCCTGAAATATAATTATTCCAACTGTCCTCTGAATTTAACTGTTTCAAAAAATGCTTTCTTATCTGCTATCAAAGGGATGTTGCTGAGTATTCTGTTTATCGGGTCACAATCATATGCAGACAGGGAAGGAAGCAGTCCTGTACTGGGTATTTCCGGGGAAGTCCTCTCTTTTGTAGAAAACATCGAGTATGACAACACTCTACGCACAGGAGAGACAATTCTGGGTGCCAGCCTGAGAACCCGCGTAGTTTACAGACCCGAACAACGATTCCGTTTTTCTGCAGGATTTTTTGGAAGGCGAAATGCTGGTGACAGCCGGTTTCTTTCATCTTCAAGGGCACTTATAGGTGCCGCCTTTTTTACAGGCAATTTTACTTTTACGCTCGGCGAGCTGCAAACCCCTGATAATAAAGAGTTTACAGATATTCTGTTCAAGTCAGATTACCGCTGGAACCCTGGTTTCTTTGAAGGCCTTGAACTCTCCTGGCGCACCCGGTTATTATCCCAAAGAACCTGGATACACTGGTATGCATTGAACACACCTTCGCAAAGGGAACATTTTGCTTTGGGCAACTATTCCTCTATAACCTATGGAGTTTATTCAGTACGCCTGAGTTTGATAGCGGATCACCACGGCGGTCAGCTTTATGCTCCCGCAGGAGATCCTGTACGCGAAAATATTGCGGGTACAGCGGGTCTTGAATTGAATTTTCCTTTTGAAAAAATTATCAGCGGTATAAAGGGGATGGCACAGGTCGCTGTTTCTGCTGATCGTGACCGTTCTTTGAGCTCTGGTTTTAAAAACGGTTATGGATTTACTGGCGGAGCAGCGGTTAATACCCGGATTGCAGATATCAGCCTTAACTGGTTTAAAGGGGAACAGTTCAAAACTGCTCTTGGGAATCCTCTGTACGGCTTATCCAGCCCATATTATATTCTCGAAATATCCAAATCTTTCAGCAATTCTCTTATTTCTGCCGATGGTGGAATACGGTTTGAATTTATCGGGAGCGATTTAGGAGAGTATCTGAAAAACCCACAGCATCGATGGTGGTTGTCATTGTCCTGCAGTTATTATTCTTTCAGACAAAAATTGCCTGAAGATCAGGGGACAAAGAAGAAGTCTATGCCGAAGCCTTTTTCATAGGTTTCAAAAAAGTATCCTGGATCAGGTCGGTTAAAATATCTTAGCGCCAGGCCGGCACTTCTGGAAGAATTTTTACCAGAAAGAAGTGTGCCGGCTATCAGTTCAAATCCATATTTCCATTTTCTATTGTTAATAAACTCATTGCCGGCATACAGAAATGGTTTGATCCATGGTATGAAGGGATAGCAGCAGTAAAGTCCGGCATCAATTCTGTCTGTCAGATGTTTCTGGTAAACTGTATGATAGTACCAGCCGTATGCAGCTGACAGCTCTATGCCTTTTACCGGTACCAGTACTGCTTCTGCTTTGACCATTTCGCTTGATACAGCATGAACGCTGTCGTGAATAATATCTCCTGAGTACCCGTCAGCAAGGTGAGCCGATAGATGGTAAACCGGGTACAGTCTCCATTTCAACAGTTTACCTGCTTTCCCTGTAAAGAAAATGGCCAGTGTAGCGTAAAAATTATCTACTGAAAATTTCAGATTTTTCGGTATCATGACCAGATGAGTCGAAGCGGCAAGTTCCAGCGTGTAAAGCTGGGTGGTGCTCTGAGTATATGATAACAGCGGGAACTCAAGTCCGAAGTTTCCCCTGGTATATGTTTTTCCATCCTGGGTTCCAACATGGATGTAGTGCTGGAATGGAAAACTTGAAACTCCAAAACGTCCATTTTTTTCGGGAAGTAATGAAAGAGTACCTGAAATCGATTGAGTAAACATTGCAAATAACAGACAAATCAGGATTTTGCCTGTAAAAGAAAACCGGTTTATCTCTATTCTGCAACTCATACCAGGTAAAATACAATGAAACATAAAACTTTTCATACCAGAATCATTAAATACCTGCTTCTCAAAGCACTCTGTTTCAGGTCCTATCAGGTATTTCTTTTGGGATTTGTAATCTGCAGCAGTACTAATGGTTTACAAAATATTCCCATAGATGAATCGGATGCCGAGCGAATGCTGCAGGAAGGCTCACTAGACTCGCTGACCTGGCAGAACCTCAAACAATACTATGTTCAGCCACTGAGTGTTCCGCATGGAGAATTGTCGATTCTTGCGGAGATTTTTCCTGAACTATATGGAAATATTCCGGTGATAGCTGAAGATCTATCACTATATGAGCCATGGGATAAGATACAAATAGAGAAGTTTTTCTCCCGTTATCCATTTTTGAGTTACTTCAAGCCGATCTTATGTTTCTACACACCAGCAAAAAACAAATCCGGCAGGGCAGGTTTTTTTTACCATGGTCCATTTAAAGTTTCCAGTGCTCAGTTGGCTTTGGAACCGGCCGAAACTTTTAAATTTCAGGGGAGGGTAAATTTCACGGATGAAGTCGCCAGGTGGAGCAGGAGAACAGTAACCTTTTCACCTGTCCACTGGCTTCATCTACAAGCGGGCAATTTTGCTGCATCAAGTGATCGTGGACTCTTTACAGGGTATTTCCCTTCCTGCGATTCAAATTCAAGAAAAGTTTCTGAAAACTGGCTTTATGGTGATTATGCATCATGGAATGGAGCAGAAGTAACGGTAAAAAACAGAAGATTAAAATCATCTGCCAACATTTTTTACCACAAGAGCCTGTTGGAGACAATTTTTGGTGCCGGTGCCGAGTTCCAAGCAGGAAAAATCAAGTATCGCCTTGGGAGCGCTCATATGTCGCTGCCTGAGAATGATAAAGCATACAATTACCTGCACACTGCAATAACTTTAAAACACAAGAATCTGGTACTTGACTTACTGACGGGAATTGATCCTGAAAGGCCTCGGTCCTTACCCTTTATTTTGCAGGCAGCTGAAAGAACTGCGAATGGAAATATCGAGTTTCTATCGGTTTTCCTTCCAGCCGGGCTTCTGGCCCCCAGAAGCTTCTATATGCAAAAAATCGCTAAAGAAACCGCTACTGAGCTGTCCGGAAACTCCCTTTTAGCTAATTTGCATCTTCTACGGAGATTGTCGGAAATGTTTACCCTTTCAACTCAGATAGAGGGCCTTTTTAAGGGAAATAAACCAGGTAAACTGAAAGGACTGTTCGCTTTAACTGGCAGTTCAGAAAGAATAAGTTTTGGGCTGAGCTGCAGCCGTATAGAAGAAATTGAGGAGCAGAATCAGAGCTGTGTAGTAGAGGGAAATGCTATGCTGAAAGGAAAAATAGAGCCTGAAACTGTACTGCGGTTTACGCTGGTTAATAACAATCCTGTTTATGCTTGCCGTGGCTCTTTGCTCTTCGATATATTTCCCAGGATCTCCCTGACTCCGACAATCTCAATTAAAAAGCAACCCGGAGAAAAGGTCGAATCTTTATTTGGAATAAAACAGGTACTTACTTTATTTGATCGCACCTGTGCAGAAATTTTATTTGAGAAAAACAATTGGTCTGCAACACCTAAGGAGCAAATCAATGTTGAAGCAAAAGTCTGGTTTCTCTTTTAAAGTAACAATAATCATAGCTCTGCTTTTTTTATCTTGCAGCAATCCATTAAAAGATAATGAACAGCAGTTTGAATTTTTAATCGTGGATGTAGGGCAGGGACTCTCTCAAATAGGAATTTCAGGATCAGAGGCAATTGTATATGATCTTGGTCCTTCAGACGGATATGAAGAGTTCCGGAGATCATATACTAATTCCGGAAAACCAAATGTGGGGAGTGTTGTGATCTCACACAGAGACCTTGATCATAGTGGCGGACTGATAATGCTTGATTCAGAAATAAACTGGTCCGGACAGCTTGTCACCAGTAAATACGAGGATACCTCTTACATCAAATCTTTGTACCGGGGAGATGCTGAAGACATAAAGATTAGAACCATCTGCAGTGGGGATACGTTGGGCGGCCTTGAAAATGTAAAGGTGACCTGTATCTGGCCTCCGGAAAATATCAGTTGCGAAATCCCCCTCGAGGATCAATTCGTAAACAGGTTCAGCCTGGTTTTTCTTGTCCAGTACGGAAACACTCAGGTAATTATTACATCAGATATTGATTCAGTCGCCCAAAGTAGAATTGCCTCCTCATTTGGATCATTGCTGAAATCGGACATACTGGTTATCCCGCATCATGGCAGCTCCTCTTCGGTGAACCCGGTTTTTTCGGGGTATGTCAATGCAGATATCTCTGTAATCTCCTGTGCTCTTGAAAACCAGTACGGACATCCTCACAATGAAACATTGAGTGTTATCTTGATGACTGGTTCTTTTCTGACCATGACTTCGCTTGAAGGTACAGTCAGATTCAGATCAAATGGTTACTATTTCACAAAATTTTAAAACCTTAAAACGAAACTGTGATATATCTGTAAGGCATTGATATAGGAAGAAATAGATCATAATAATGAATAAGGAACTATAGATAGTGCGCTTAACTGGTATTGTGATAAAAATCACAAAAAGGCTGGACAGACAATCCTGAATATGTTATATTTGTAACAATACTTGGTCTTTTTTCATACAGGAGAATGGATGGGTCAGGAGACAATTACAACCCGGCTGTTGGAATACAAGTGTGTCCTGAAAAAAATGCGCATGATGGGGTTTACGCGCGTCTATTCTTCAAATCTTGCCGATTCTCTGGGTGTCTCTTCATCGCTTGTACGTAAAGATTTCTCCTGTTTGACAACGGTTGGAAACAAAAGAGGTGGCTATCAGATTGAGCCTCTTCTTGCAGAAATTCACAAAATTCTGCATCGCGGGGGAGAAGCTACAAAGGCTGTTGTTGCCGGAGCGGGTAAATTAGGCAAAGCTCTGTGCAACTACGGTGGTTTCGAAGAGGAAAATATTCATATTGTTGCAGCATTTGACAGCGATTCAAAGAAGGTCGGAAATAATGAGAGGATACCTGTTCTTCACATTGAAAATCTGACATCGTTTATAAGTAGAAACAAGATTACAATAGGCGTGCTGGCGGTTCCTGCGGAGGCGGCTCAAAAAGTAGCGGATTTGATGATTATGGCAGGTGTAAGAGGATTTTTAAATTTTGCTCCGACCAGGTTAAGTCTTCCTTCGCATTGCCGTGAAAACCACATCAATCTGGCTCTTGAGCTGGAAAAACTGATCTTGATTCTGGCTACTTCCGAGACTGAACCGGGACAGTTCTGGACCAGTGAAATAAATGCAGAACTCAACAATTTGAAACAGGTTGAAGTATAAGGAAGAGCGGGAGATTAAGCCATGCTGCGTACGCAAATCTTTAAATACTTCGGGCTCTTGATTCTGCTTTTAGGAGTGGGTGGAGCGCTGATATGTGTTCAGATCGTGCGCACACAGATATCCAAAAACACTGCAGATTTGTGGAATGTTTTATTCCTCTACGGTGGGCTTTCTATTGCCGGAGTTCTAATGAGTTTTTTTCTGGCTGGTTTTCTTTCTTCTATCATTTGCAGTCCGCTTTACACTCTGACAGAGGCTGTCAACAGGTTGCGCAACGGGCAATACTCCGGAAAAGTAGTCTCTGAAAATTTATCGGGTGAAACTCGCGCACTTATAGAAGCCTTCAATGCCATGACTGAAGAGCTTAACGAAAAGGAAGTCAGACTTTCTGCCGGGAATGAAGAACTTAAGAGCAAAAACAAGAGCTATATGGACACATTGGGTTTCATCTCCCATGAACTTAAAACTCCATTAGGCAGCATCTTGAATTATTCATATCTGCTTGGACAACAGCGCCTGGGAGACATGAATGAAAAGCAACTTTCGGCAGTAAAAAATATTGACGCCAATACACGTCGTATCACGGAGATGGTTCGTTTATATCTAAATCTTTCCAGGGTTGAAAATAAGGAATTGAATCCGCGTTCTTCGGTGGTTGATGTAAATCAGGACATTGTAGTTCCACTTCTGGAGACCTTTGACGCTGCGTTGAAGGAGCGTCGTATATCTGTAGTAAATGAGATCAGGAAAAATCTGTGTTGTCTGGCTGATCTAAACCTTGCTACTGAGATATTTGAAAACCTGATAGGAAATGCTATCAAATATGGTGATGACAATGGCATTATCACATTGAAAGCAGTAAATCAGGAAAAATTGATAGAGTTCAGTATCCGAAATACCGGTCAGGGGATACCACCTGAATACCGGGAGATGATATTCGAGAAATTTACCAGAATAGAGGACCGTCCTCTTGGCCGGCAGGTAAAAGGAACCGGCCTGGGTTTGTTTATCACCCGACATATTGTGAACGCACATGGTGGCACAATAAGGGTGGAATCCAAAGAAGGGGAGTGGACCGAATTCGTTTTCACATTACCGGTTGGTGATAAAGAAAGGGTTGAGAGCTATGCATGATAGAAGTGATTTGAGTTCCCCGGCTCCCGTGATGGAAAATCCCGTGGGCAGTAATGGTTCTCCAAATCAACTGACCACTCCTTTAGAGATGGTTCGTAAAAAGAGGCAGGAAGCTATATGGCAGCTTTTTGATGAGAAGTTCCATACTGACTTCAGGATTACTGTAGGATCAGCGACATGCGAGAATGCTGCCGGAAGCCAGGCTGTATATGATCGGCTTTCGGAACGCCTAAAAGGTCTCAAAGGGCCCAGAGTGACCATCGGGAGAGTTGGTTGTGCGGGACGATGTGATATGGAACCTGTTGTCAACGTCATCAGCAAAGGTGGCGTTCCGGTGAAATATGTGCATGTCACTCCGGAAATTGCCGATTTAATCATCGATAATCACATTTTGAAGAATAAGATTGTGGAAGAGCATTCAATGCATCATGTGGAAGGGGTAGGAACCCGCACCCGTATGCTTTTAGTGTGCGACGGTTCTGCATGCAAGCTCGATGTCGGCCCAACAGTTTCATATCTCCGGGAAAAACTTAACAAAAGTGGTATCGGTGATAAGGTAACAGTAACCAGATCACAGTGTAAGGGCAGATGCCAGAATGGACCAGTGTTGCATGTGTATCCCGATGATATAGAATACCAGCAGCTGACACCTGAGAAGATTGACCAGATTGTAGAAGAACACCTTTGTAAAGACAAAATAGTCGCTTCTTTAGCCACAAAAAACAACAAGGTCTCAAACCGTTTCATACCCTTCTTTGGAGATGTTCATTTCTTCGGGAAGCAGTTAAGAATCGCTTTGCGTAACTGTGGCGTTATAGATCCGGAAAGCATTAATGAGTATCTGGCAGTGCGCGGTTACGAAGCAGCCGCCAGTGTGGTTCAGATGGACAGAGCCAAAGTCATTGAAACTGTAAAACAGAGTCTTCTCAGAGGTAGAGGTGGTGCCGGGTTCTTGACTGCCAGCAAATGGGAACTTGCTGCCGTGCAGAAATCAGAAGAGAAATATCTGATCTGCAATGCTGATGAAGGGGATCCCGGGGCATTTATGGACAGGAGCCTTATCGAAGGGGATCCTCATACAATAATTGAAGGTATGATCATTGCCGGATATGCTATGGGGGCAACTCAGGGTTTTGTTTACACCCGAATTGAATATCCTCTGGCTATAGAGCGTCTTAATCTGGCAATCGGGAAAGCCAGAGATTACGGATTCCTGGGAAAGAATCTTTTCGGGACAACCTGGAGCTTTGACATTGAAGTTCGCCTTGGCGCAGGAGCATTTGTTTGTGGAGAAGAGACTGCCCTGATACATTCAATTGAGGGATTCAGGGGTGAGCCGATGCAGAAGCCACCATTCCCCACAACAAGCGGCTTATGGGGGAAACCCACTGTTATCAATAATGTTGAAACTTATGCCAATCTCCCGGCAGTTCTCCTTGACGGTGCGGGATGGTTTGCATCTGTTGGCACCGGAAAAAGCACAGGTACAAAAGTGTTTGCTCTTGCAGGTAAAGTCCGCAACACTGGACTTGTTGAGGTTCCTATGGGAACTACCCTTAGAGAGATTATCTACGAAATCGGGGGCGGAATATCTGGAGGACGCAAGTTTAAAGCAGTACAGACCGGAGGACCTGCCGGCGGATGTCTTCCTGAATCTTTCCTTGATACTCCGGTAGATTACGAATCTCTTACTGCAGCAGGAAGCATTATGGGTAGCGGTGGAATGATCGTAATGGATGAAGATACATGCATGGTTGATGTCGCAAGATTCTTCATGGAATTTATGGTGGATGAATCATGCGGACAGTGTACGCCATGCCGTTCCGGTACCAAAGTGCTGCTAAAGATACTTGAAAAGATCACTCATGGACAGGGTACGATGGAAGATCTTGATAAACTCGTTGAATTGTCAAAGACAATTCAGCAATCGTCGCTGTGCGGTCTTGGCAAGTGCGCACCAAATTCGGTTCTCAGCACTCTAACTCATTTCCGTCATGAGTACGAAGAACATATTCTTCAACACAAATGCAGGGCAGGTGTCTGCAAGAATCTGTTTCATTATGAAATCGAAGCTGATAAATGTATTGGATGCCGGCTGTGCGCTAAAGCCTGTCCTGTCGGATGTATAATTGGTAATCTCAAGGAACCACACGTTATTATGACCGAGCTCTGTACCAGTTGCGGAACTTGTTTTCAGGTTTGTCGCAAGGGTGCTGTAAAGAAGACTACGGAGGCCGCAAGATGAGTACAACAACAGAATCAATAAAAATGAATCTTCCCAAAGAAGTTCAGGTGTTAGCTGAAAAAGTGCTTTCAAGGAGTAATCCGCGGAGTTTTCTGATTCCGCTGTTGCATAAGCTTCAGGATGTTGAGGGATATCTTAAAGAGGAATATATCGCTGAGATAGCGAGCCTGCTTGGAATCACAAAAGCAGAGGTGGTAGGGGTTGCATCATTTTACAATCATTTCAAGTTAACACCGCAGGGTAAACACTCTATTTCAATCTGTCTTGGGACTGCTTGTCATGTTAAGGGCGCCGGATTCGTCGCTGATAAAATCAAGGAGCTTCTGGGCATAAGCGAGGGGCAGACTACTGCTGACAAACAGTTTTCATTTGTCGCAGCAAGGTGTCTTGGAATGTGCGCAATGGCCCCTGTGTTAATGGTAGATGGCAAGGTTTTCGGGAGTGTTACTCCGGAAATGGTAGAAGGAATCTTGTGCCAATACGGGTATAAGGGAGGAAAATAGATGCCCGGAAGGATTCTAGTCATAGATGATGACCGGAACTTTTTAGAGTCAACCAAAGCTCTTCTTGAGTCTTTCGGCTATACCGTAGCTACAGCTTGTGATGGCACCAGCGGTTTAGCCAAGGCAAAAGAAATCCGGCCCGATCTTATTGTACTGGATATCATGATGGCATACGACACTGAAGGACTTCAGGTGGCCAGGGAGATCCGGGCTTGCCCGGATCTGACACTAACGAAAGTTCTGCTTGTCAGTGGTATCGTTTCTGAAAAGGAACTTCCCGGCTCACTTGAGCCCGATATAGTGTGGCTCCCTGTAGAAAAAATACTCGACAAACCAATCGACCCCGACCGTCTGGTGAAAGAAATCGAGCGGGTTCTGGGTATAGCTTTAAAGGTATAAGGAGAATAAAAGTGGAACAAAATAAGACCATATTGCTTGTTGATGACGACAGAGATTATGTAAACAGCGTTCGGGAACTACTGACATCTGTCGGGTACAAAGTCCTTGTGGCTCATAATGGCAAAGAGGCTCTGGTTGAAGCTGAACATTCACTTCCCGATGCATTAATTCTTGATGTAATGATGGAAACTGATACCGAGGGATTTGAAATCAGTCGTATTATCAGTAAAACAGATTCTCTCAAGCATCTTCCTGTAATCATCGTCACCGGTATAAGTCGCGAGATGAAACTCCCTTTTAAATTCGAACCGCATGATAATTATCTGCCGGTCAAGGCAGTCATTGAGAAACCGGTAGACCCGCCGGAACTGCTGGATA
Source organism: Fibrobacter sp. (assembly GCA_012515615.1). Taxonomy (GTDB): domain Bacteria; phylum Fibrobacterota; class Chitinivibrionia; order Chitinivibrionales; family Chitinispirillaceae; genus JAAYIG01. The sequence continues at coordinate 6,024 of JAAYYB010000099.1, read as the reverse complement.
AATTAGAAGAATTGTGGAGTAAAACCACACAAAAGCAAACTACTATTTAAAAACGGAGCTTTTGTATGAAAAGAACCGTACTGGTTATCGATGACAGCAGGGAATTCTTGAAATCGATGAAGTTACTTTTGGAATCCAGCCAGTATCAGGTTCTGTGTGCTGAAGATGGGGAGAGTGGATTTAATGCCGCGGTTTCGTGGAAACCAGGCTTAATCATTCTTGATGTTATGATGGAGGATTCAGATACCGGGCTCAATATCCTGCGGCGTCTCAGGGATGATGCTAATACAGAAAAAGTTCCTGTATTTCTGGTTACGGGCATAAAAAAACCGGAATATCTCCTCCAGAGTTTTGCTCCGGGAGAATCCTTTAACAATGTAAAAGAGGTTTTCGAGAAACCGGTTGACCCTGAACTTTTTGAAAAGGCGATAGCGTCAATCTGAGTTTTGTCAATAATAAAAAAGAACAAGAGTGACACGTAAGATCTCCTTTTTTTTTCTGGTGAATTCTCTTTATAAGTTGCTGCTCAAATGATAGAATTTATTGCTGTATTGGAAAAATACCTGTCGTGAGTTATTTTTTAATTTTCATTACAAGCAGTTGATTTGATGAGAATTACTTATGTCTTTTGAGACACAGAAGAATTTCCTGGGAAAAACTCAGACTATCGTTCTTGCTGAGGTTCAGTCGGAACGATGGCTGTCCTGGGTCAGGCTCGCAATTGCCACTCTCTATTTCTTTCCTGCTGTATTCGGTGTACTTCTCGGGAGAACTTCTCACCAGGCATTTGTTGTCCAGGCTATAGCGATGGTCGTGCTTTTCACATACAGCAGTTACTACGTATTTCATCGCACCAAGTCGTTTTCAAAAAATTATTTTCTGTATATTCTGGTAACACTGGATGTTGCTGTAATAACAGCGATTCTCTGGTCCTATCATCTTAACGGAGCCGGCTATAATTTTATTACCAGTGCAATATTTGGCACATACTTCGTCGCTATAGCATTCACATCTCTTCACCATAAGACAAGTCTCTCAATATACTGCGGGATACTTTCGGTAGTCGGTTTTACGTTCCTTTATTTCTCTTATTCTGCAGGTGCGACATTGCCACCGGGATTCTTAAGTGATTATTCTATAAGAATAATATTATTCATGACAGTCGCAGGACTTGGAGCGGTTGTATCCGGAAACAATTCACGAACAATCCAGCAGGTGGTTTCATCGCAGGTAAAATACCAAAACCTGGTACATCGTCTACCAGAAATGCTTTTTACACTGGATTCGAATGGTAACTTTGTCTGGTCAAATATAGCCAGCCATTCTATTCTCGGTATTCCATCAAAAATTTTGCCTGGAAAAAATATCCGCAGTTTTCTGATTAACCCTGACATGTTGAATTTCGATCAGGGTGGGGTTAAAGGCACCTTTGAAATTCTGGATTTCAGCGGTAACCGTAAGTTTGTAGATTGTGTCATTCAGGGAGTTGATGAAGAGTCTGGGAGAAGTGCATATGAGGGGATAATTTCAGATGTGACCGACAGGGAACTGGCAATTTCCCAACGTGAAGAAATGGTGAACCGTCTGTTTCAGTTCCAGAAAATGGAGTCACTTGGCACTCTGGCAAGCGGAATGGCACATGATTTCAATAATATTCTTCAGACTGTAAATGATTTAATAAGCACGATAGAACGGGAGAGCCAGGAGCCGGAAACCATAAATAAAATGGAACTTATAAAGGAATCAATGTCTGATGCCAGATTTCTGATATCCGAGCTCTTTGCCCTTGGAAGAAAGAAACCTCTTGATTACAAGCCGATCAATCTAAATAGTTTTTTGGAATCCATTTCGCACCAGTTCAGTAATCAACTGGGGTCTTTTTTCTCTCTCTCCATAGATCTTCCATGCAAACCTTTATGGATTCAGGGTGATCCCGACTACCTGAAAAGAGTCTTTCAGAATTTGATCGGTAATGCGCGTGACGCAATGCCGCAGGGAGGGAGCATTACTATTTCCTGCACAAATTCGAGTGAGGAATCAAATGAAGATAATGTGATAATCAGGGTATCTGATACAGGAACAGGAATACCAAAGGAACTTAATGAAAAAATATTTGACCCATTCTTTACTACAAAAAAGCCCGGAAAAGGTACAGGGCTGGGGCTGGCTCTTGTGCGGCGAATTGTAATGCTTCATAACGGCAGTGTATGTGTAGAAAAGAGTCGCCCTGAGGGGACGACCTTCAGAATTGAGATACCTGCAAGTGATGCAGAGGATCTGGAAAGTGATACAAAGACTCTTTTGATGAGGCGCATCAACACCTCGATATTACTGCTTGATGATGATCCGAAAATTAGAGAGGTCCTTAAGATATTCCTTCTGGAATTTAAATACACTGTGCTTGAAGCATCGACCAGTGATCAGGCCATTTCCAAACTTCGTATGCACCAGAATGATTGCCAGATAATTATAATGGACTGGAAGATTGGAATTGAGGATCCCCTTAAACTGATAAGGGAACTGCGGGAGATTAAACAGGATCTTGTAGTAATAGTTGTCTCAGGTTATGCACCGGATCATAAAAGCATAGAACAGATGAAAATACAGAAATGGTTTACTAAACCATATGATAAAAACCAGCTTGATATCGAAATACAGCGCGCACTCCATCTAAAAGAATCCTCAGAACTCTGATCCTCTTCCAAGCTGTCTTGTAAGCACCTGTTTCAGCTTGCAATAAAATAATCGTTTGTACAATTTTGAGATTCCCCTTCCGTATTTTTTCTCATATTTTTTACCACCTCTTAGTCCTACCCGGGGATATATCTGATGATTAAAGGCTCACAATTGCCTCCAGAAATTAACAAACTGATAAATGGGAAAAGCACACGTGTAATTCACGCACAGAAAACCGATTTGACTGGCGATCGGAAGTTCGGCAAAGGTTACCTGATCTTAACCGATGCAGAACTGATAACAGTCATCGGTGAAAAAGTATCATCTGAAATTCAGCTTGATATGGTTGAGCAGATTAGAGTTGATGAACTCATTGGCTGCGGAAGGATAACAGCTGTTACAAATGATGGAATAAAGAACCTTTTGTATTATTCCAATCATCTTGTCCCGGACTTTGCTGACTCTGTGCGGATAGTAAATAATTACCTCAATAACTTTGAGATTTCAGAGAAAATCAATAATTATGATTCTCATTGCCCACGCTGTGAATTTCCTCTTCCTGAGCGCGGTAGCAGATGTCCGCGATGTGTACCTCGCGTCAAGATACTGAAGAGAATTGTGGCACTCACCGCTCCATATAAATTACGAGTGTTTCTGCTCATGCTGGTTACCGGAATGGGAGTACTTTTCCAGGTGCTTCCTCCATATATCACAAAGAAAATTGTCGACGATGTGATCGGAAAAGGTAACATCAATCAAATCTATTTTTACACTGGAGCCATGATCGGCTGCGGTCTTCTTTATCTTGTAATGCGTCTTATCAGTATACGATTGACATCCTGGGTCGGTGCGAAGGTAGTAACAGACCTTCGCAGCAGGCTGCACAGTGTGATTCAATACCTCAAACTGAGTTTTTTCACAAGGCGGGAACCGGGTGAGCTTGTCGGACGCATAATGCATGATACCGGTGAATTGCAGCAATTTCTGGTAGACGGGCTGCCTTTTCTGGTGATTAATGTCATCTCTTTTATAGTCGTTGGAATCATTCTCCTGAAGATAAACTGGGTTTTAACAATCTTTGTACTTGTTCCAGTCCCTGCGCTGATTCTTGGTTCAAGCTGGTTCTGGAAAAAGCTTCGCCCCCTGTTCCTGCGTGAAGGCACAATGATTGGGCATCTGCATTCTGTTCTCGGTGAATCCCTGCAGGGGCTTAGGGTAATAAAAGCCTGTTCCAGGGAAAACCACAGAATAGGGCTCTTTGATTCTGTCAATAATAAACTCGCAGAAACTCAGGTCAACACTCAAAGAGTCTCCGGAACATTTAATGAGACCATGTACTGGGTCATGTCGCTTGGTGTGGCGCTCGTATGGTTTTTTGCCTCAAAAATCATCACCGGAGGAAACAGCGATTTTACTCTTGGTGACCTGCTTGCCTTTGTCGGATACATATGGCTCTTTTATGGTCCCCTCCAGTGGTTTTCAGTTATTCTTAACTGGATGACCCATGCTTTTTCCGGCGCCGAAAGGATTTTTGAAATTCTCGATACATCTCCCGAGAATTATGAGAGTCCAGAATCTATCACACTGCCGTCGATTAAAGGACATATTGAATTTCGTGATCTGCACTTCAGTTATGAACGCGGCAAAGAAGTAATAAAAGGATTATCATTCAGCATTACTCCCGGGGAAACTATTGGGTTGATCGGAAGATCCGGAGCTGGGAAAAGCACAATTATCAATCTGCTGACCCGTTTTTTTGAACCGGACTCCGGGGAGATCCTTATTGACGGTGTGGCTATAAAAAATCTGAAGCTATCACAGCTGCGCTCAAGCATCGGACTTGTGATGCAGGAACCGTTCCTTTTTAATTTATCGATTGCAGAAAATATCGCTTACGGAACGGAGCATGCAAGTTTCAAGGAAATCGTTGAAGCCGCAAAAGCTGCACATGCCCACGAATTTATTGTCCGTAAAAAAGATGGCTATGATACGCTGGTCGGTGAAACAGGAGAGAGACTCTCGGGCGGTGAAAGACAACGCATAGCAATCGCCAGAGCGATCCTGCACAATCCTCCAATCCTGGTACTTGATGAAGCTACATCATCGGTGGATGCAACAACCGAAAAGCATATCCAGGAAGCGATCAACGGACTTACCAGGGGAAGAACCACAATCGCTATTGCGCACAGGCTTTCCACACTGCGCAACGCACATCGTCTGGTTGTACTTTCGGAAGGGAAACTGGCAGAAATCGGAACCCATGATGAGCTGCTTGAGAAAAAAGGCATCTATGCCGAACTTATCAAATCTCATACTGAAATGAATGCTTTGCAATCGGTAATGTGGGGGGCTTAATGTATAATAAATCAGTTAAACTTTATAGAATACATGATCAGGTTTTTATGAAAAACGACGGTCTGGATGATATTCCGGTTTCTATTGTCTGGCTTCGGCCGACAACCGGGTGGGGAAAGGAAGTCTCCCTGATTGGTATACATAACGAGGTTGTTATTCTTGACTGTATCGATCAACTCGACCCTGATTCACGCTGTATCGCTGAGGAAGAACTGGAAAGAAACTACTTTTACATCGACATACTGCGTCTGATTCGTACAGATGTCAACCTGGGGAACAGGTATTTCGAAGCGGAGACAGATCGTGGTAAAAGCAGATTCGTGGTAAAAAACCCTTATGTTGATATTCGGCCAACCGGTAATGATGGTGTAATCATACGTGATGTTGTAGGAAACCTTTTTCGAATCAAATCACTGTCAGAACTCGACAACTGGTCGAGACGGGAATTTGAAAAGGTTAATTGATTACAAACAGGCTGATGCCGCTTCAGAACGTGAAAGAAACTCCAAAACCGGTAAAGCCGAGCAGGCAGAATGAACCTGATATTACAGCGCATGCTGTTGTGATCTTGTATTTCCTGCCTGCAGAATAATGATCATCCCATTTATCATGGCTTGATGATGTTTCCACCAGATTATTGTAATTCAATCTGGCCCGATGCCCGGTTATAAATCCCGTTATTACACCGGTAACACCTATGCCCAGAGAAATAAAACGAAATGCGGATGGTCTGACCGGGATTTTTTCCGGGATCTCAATCACCGCATTTTGTTGAATGGAGTCAATGCTCTCCGGAATTACCTTTGTGTAATTAAATGTAAATGGAACACTATCCTGCACGGGAATGATTTTATCACTTACAGTAAAATTAAACTGCCCATTCTGGATGAAGATGCCATTTTCTGTTTGTATGTCTGAATTTTTTGACTTGAGGCCGTAAACAGAGTAGGCGAGTAGAAAATTCCTCAGACACACAGTTGCCGATTTTTCTGT
>JAAYYB010000098.1 GCA_012515615.1 Fibrobacter sp. | reverse complement strand
GCCCGGCTTGACGTGTGTTAAACTTTACAACCAGGCTTCCCCCTTCCTCCCGGACAGCTTTTCCGCTCCATTTGAATGTTGCGTCTGTGATAGAATCATTCCCTAAAAGAGAGTAGACCGGTGTCATATCAAAAACAAAATAGTGACAAACCGGGCCACGATGGTGACTTATGAGGCTCAGCCCATCTTTCTTTTGAAGAAGTGACGATATGGAATCCTGCTGCTCAAAATCTGATCTTATTTTCATCAGGCTGTCAATGGCGTAAACACTCCTGTATTTTACAACAGAGAGCATCGAGAGAGCTTCCAGACTGTCTGCTGATGCAAACCCGTAGGAAACACGGGGGTTTTGCCCTTGTGAAAAATTACAGATTATATCACCCCAACAAAACGCAGATAAGATTAAAACCATAATAGACGCAGTCTTCAAATTGCCCCCCCTGATTGTAAATAGTACAGCCAGGCTAAAAGTAAGTAAAGAGGGACATCAAATTGCGGTAAAAATGATGCGGCGCCAGAAAAAGCGTATTCATCTGTATTCAGTAATAACCTTACTTATGCACCAGGATCAGGGCGAATTGCGCTTATCCCTTGTGCATAAAGGCTTTCACAAATTGCTGATGTTCCACCAGTGTGGTGTACCTGTGATTTGTCCAAACCTTTCCGCTATAAGATCTAAACGCACTTCGTCCCTTCCCGGATGCATAAGTCAGGTATTACGGTAAAGACTCATAAATCCGCAGCCCCCGGCGCTTGTTTTGATTTTTTTGTGGCCAACGCTGTTGGTATTTGACCGGGTGTTTATTATGGCCGGGATTTCACTAAAGAGCTTACGGTTAACCTAAAATCTTAATACACTCTGTTGGTAATAAAATTCTTTCGCAATGTGACCCTGGAATTTTAACGAACCAGCCCTACCCCGGGATGGCTCGAGGAGATTTTTAAGAACTTCTGGAGCAGGGATTTTGAATCTGAACGACTTTTTTCTTGTTTTAGCAATTTTTTACTTATATTAATATATCGTAGATCGAAAACAAACCAATTAGAAGGGGGTTTTATGTTTAAACAAATGTTTGTGTTCCTGATTGGGTTGGCCATCGTAAGCGCCGATGCACAATCATTAGATCTTCAGGGTGTGATTTCCAATAACAAAGGCCAGCCAGTCAACGATGCCATAGTTTCGCTGGTACGCCTGAAAATGATTGATACTACCAGTACCGACGGCAGATATGCCTTTATTGGTACTTCTGTAAGTAGACTGCCTGCTATTATGCCGCAAGCAGATGGTATATCATTGAATAATAACATGTTGAAATTCTCCCTAAGTGCCCCGTCAAATATGAAGGTTGAGATTTTCGATCTCAAGGGGAACCTGATCATGCGGGAGATAAAGACGAACGCTGCTACGGGAACTTACCAGTTCGATATCTCAAAAAATTGCCAGACCTCAAATGTTCTTTTGATCAAAGCATCAACGGGCAGATCTGAGACATCGTTCCGATATATGCCGCTCAGTGGCAGAGCTCAGGCCTTAAGCCTTCAAAATGGTGCATCAACGATCTCCAACAGCCGCAACCTGGCGAAAATGGCAGACGCATTAGATACCATCATGGTCACTGCAACCGGATTTGTCACAAAATACGTTGCCATCAACAACCTTGTTAATCAACAACAGAACATCACCCTGGATTCAAGTGACGGCAAAAATGCCCCTGTCCCCAGCTCAGGCTGCGGCAAGGATTTAGGGACCATCAATAATTCTGGTATATTCAATTTGAATGGCAGAAAATTCATTGTTAACCTCCCAACAAACTACGACAAGAACAAGCCCTACCGTCTTGTATTCGGCATGCATTGTATGGGTGGAAGCGCTGAAAAGGTTGCAGGAAATTCAGACCAGAGCAAGAACTTTTATGGCATTAAAACCCAGGCGGACAAAGATGGTATCCAGTGCATCTATGTCGCACCACAGGGAGATGATGGTGGCACCTGGAGTGCAAATAGAGATATTCCATTCTTTGACGAATTGCAGAAGCATTTAAAAAACAACCTGTGTGTCGATACTACCAGGGTTTTCTCTGTTGGTTTCAGTTTCGGCGCCATGTATACTTATGCACTATCCCTGAAATACCCGGGTGTTTTGAGAGCCGCTGCCTGTAATGCCCCTGCCAATTGGAATTTTGATCCTCAACCTCCAAGACCAGGAAAAGATCATCCCATTGCTTATATACAAACAACAGGCACCCGCGATGGTTTGTGTTCATGGGTTTATAATGATGGTCAGAAAAAAGGTGGTAAATATTGTCTATTGCAACATGCTGAAGATAACGGATGCAATACCAACATTGAAATCAAACTTGCAAACAGCGGTACGCATGTCGTCACCGAATTCGAGGGTTGTAAAGATGGATATCCGGTACGATTTATGTCTCATAATGGCGAACACTGGTGCAACGCGACTGATCAGGGAACTAATTTCGACTGGATTCCTGTTGAATTCTGGAATTTCTTCAAGAGATTCTAATTCGTGCAGCTTAAATAGAGTGTCTTTTTTAATCGCCCCGGGTCTTAACCGGGGCGATTTTTATTTTAATACCTGAACTTATGCATCAGAGAGAAGGGGCGGGTTTTGACCGGTAATCTGTTACAATTTCTGTCCTGAAGACAATCATTTGATGTTATACTGAAGAGATCGATCCAATGATTGCACAATTATCCAACAAACAAGAATCATTATTACTCCGCTGTAGGAGATTAAAATGAGAGATTCCAGGAAACCGAAAATCAATAAAAAACCATTCTGGTTCAGTGTTCTATTTCTTCTCAAGATTTACTGGTCAGTATATAGTCTTGAAGATTCTCAAGCGTTAACACCACCAATGGGTTTCAGTACCTGGAACGAGTTCGGGTGCAGTATCAGTGAATCAACAATAGTAAGTACAGGACATTTGATGCTTAAGAAACATCCGGCTGACTGGGAGGGCCGGGAGCTCAGCCTCAGGGATGCAGGGTATGTTTATGTAAATATTGATGATTGCTGGCATGCACAAAGCAGAGATGCACAAGGCAACCCTCAATGGGATTCTGCCAAGTTTCCGAGGGGCTTGAAGTGGCTCGCGGATACTTTACACCAGATGGAGCTGAAAATCGGCATCTACTCATGTGCGGGAACAGCCACCTGCTGCAACTATTTCGCGTCATTCAATCCGGAAAATCCAGAAGTCGGTTACGACCCGATAGATGCAAACGCATACGCAGACTGGGGTATCGATTACCTCAAAGATGATTGGTGCAACGTTCCATCTGATTATCAGAATGCAAATGGTTCACAGAAACTATACGCCAGGATGAGAGATGCATTAAAAGCCGCCACATCAAAAACCGGCCGACCGATAGTTTTCAGCCTGTGTAATTGGGGCCAATATTCAGTGTACCAATGGGGGGATACAATCGGGCACCTGTGGCGTACCGGCGGTGATATTACCCCGGAATGGAACAGTATTATGAGTAACATTACGGCTAATTCTACGGGTGCTCAATACGCAAAGCCGGGAGCATGGAACGATCCTGATATGATGGAAGTCGGAAACGGCAGCTTGAGCCTTGCAGAAAATCGTGCACATTTTGACTTATGGTGTATCTCCGCCGCCCCGTTGATTCTGGGTAATGATCTGTCAAAGATGTCCGATTCAATTTTTTACATACTGACCAACCGTGAAGTAATCGCGATAGATCAGGATTCCCTCGGTTATCAAGGCCGAAAAGTACGTACTGACGGGGACGTGCAGATCTGGTCTAAAAAGCTGAAGAATGGGGCCTGGGCGGTTGTGCTTGTTAACACAGGTACTGAGAGTACAAACAGTTCTGTATTATGGTCTGATATTGGTGAATCGGATCTTACCAGATCATATCCGGTCCGTGATGTCTGGCAGCACAGGACAGTGAGTGAATCCGCGACAGACAGCTATTCTGTTAACAGTATACCAGGTCACGGAACGGTTCATTTAGTGTTTGGCAGTGCTTACTGGATGGAGCCGGTATCAATTATCAAAAATAAATCATTAAATAGCTCCCCCCGGGGATTTGAAAAAATCTCTGCTAAAAGAATTAATAGCACAACCACTGTATACATCCCATTTACATCGAGCAATGTGACAATCTATAATTTACAGGGCAAAAAATCATCTACATTTTTTGTCAAAGAACCATCCTGGATAACGATTCCTGAATCTTTTGCTAAAAGAAACTTCAGCATCATTCAGATTATCAAAAGCAATGGTAGTAAAATTACTCTCGACATAAATTCAATCAATCACTCTGTACCGAAATAAAAATGGTTCAATCATGATTACAGCAATCAGAGATAAAGAAGTTTATGAATAATTCTTATTATAATGTATATGGACCACTCTCTAATTTATTCAAAAGCTGGAGTAAATTAGCCGGAAGATCGATTGCATTTGAAGGTTAACCATTATTCATTCTGATAAAAGCACCATTTTACAATATTTTCTTGAAATTTTACTTGCCAAACTGTAAAATTCGATGTTGTTCTTTAAAAGACAAACGGCTCTACAGTTTTGCAAGGAAGCAAAGTAGTTTAGCATTTTTATCATGGACTTACACATTAACAGATTTTGTTTGCCTAACAGAGTGGTGCATACTTATTTTGATGTTTCTTTCAACACTTTTGGAAAAGCACTTCAAACGAAACAAAAGAAACAAGTTTGTTTAACCCATTTCATTCAGGAGGTACGATGAGTCATTTCAAGACTTTCTCTGCATTACTTGCTGTTGCAGTAATTGCTACGTCGGCTTTTTCTGCCAACAATCTTAACACTGGTGGCCACAACGGAATTATCCGTAGTCAGTCCGCAGAGGTTCTCGGGATCGGGACTATTAACCTTGGCGGAGCTTTTCATTTCGGACAAGAGTATAAATATGTCCATTCTACTTCACCAGTTCTGGATAGACACGGAAGCCCCCGTATGGCATCAGGTGTCGTCAACATGGGCATTGGTATTGCACCAGTACTCGACATGGCTGTGAATATTCCTGTTTATTGGGATAACCCTCAGTTTAGTGGCGTTGATCATCCGGTAGGGTTTGGTGATCTTGAAGTTTCTCTGAAACTGGCAGGATTTGCATTGAAAAATGATGACGATCCGATCACCGGCGCATATTATCTCGCATTGCAGTTTCCTACAGGATCTGATGAAGGTGTCTTCCCGCGCCATGTATACTACGGCAGAGAAGGCAACTGGACTTCAGGCAATGTTATTTTTGTCCCGCAGTTAGTTTCCACAATCCATTTTGACCGTTTCGGCAAGAAGCTCCCATTGAAACTCAATCTCAACTTTGGTGGAGCTTTCAATGCACCGAACGATAACCACGCGCTCACATCTTCTATCGGTTTGAATTTCATGGCTAATGAGATTCTGTCATTTTTCGTCGAAGTCAGCGCCGAAGAGAGAATCAAAGCTATTAGAGGCAAGCACTTCTTCGGTGACCTGATTAACGAGCCTATTTTCATTACTCCCGGTTTAAGTGTTACAATACCTAATACCGGTCTCACCATGTCTCTTGCAGGTGATATGGGAATCTCAGAATCAGATAAGCAGTTTGCTCACAGAAGCTATTTTGATGACAGGAGCAAATCATCCTTGCATCAGGCAAACATGTTCTACAACGCCATTTTCGCACTCAACTGGCAGATCAACGGTAAGAAGGACAAAGATGGCGACGGTGTATTGGATAAAGACGACAAGTGTTCTTTAGAGGCTGAAGACAAGGACGGCTTTGAGGATGAAGACGGATGTCCGGATCCTGACAATGACAAAGACGGAATCCCGGATTCTAACGACAAGTGTCCTACAGAAGCCGGCGTAGCAGAAAACGACGGATGTCCTGATGTTGACACAGACAAAGACGGAATCGTTGACAGACTTGACAAATGTCCCAAAGATGCGGGAATCGAAGTTAACAACGGATGCCCCGATGTTGACAGTGACAAAGACGGTATTGTTGACAGACTTGATAAATGCTCCAACGTTGCCGGAATAGCCGAAAATGACGGCTGCCCTGACATTGACACTGACAAAGACGGTGTTGTTGATCGCCTTGATAAGTGCCCAGGCGAGCTTGAGGACAAAGATGGTTTCAAAGATGAAGACGGATGCGCGGATCTTGACAATGATGGAGACGGCATACCTGATGTAAACGATAAGTGTCCCAACAACCCTGGTACAATCAAGACCGAAGGATGCCCCAAGTCCAAAGAACTCCGCGGAGCTCTGGTTCTCAAAGGTGTAAACTTTGGAAGTGGAAAATCCACACTTCTTACCAGTTCCTATGCTGCTCTCGATCAGATCGCTGAGTCACTGAGGGAATGGCCGGAAGTAAGAGTTGAAATTCAGGGCCACACAGATAATACTGGTGATGATGCCATGAACATGGAACTCTCCAGGCAGCGTGCAGAGACAGTTCGTCAGTACCTGATTAACAAAGGCATTGACTCTGATCGTCTTACTGCAAACGGATATGGCGAAGATAAGCCGATCGCTGACAACAAGACAGCAGCAGGCCGCGCCAAGAACCGTCGTGTGGAAATCAACCGTATCAACTAGATAACTTTGTCGGTTTATCGGCAATAAGCTGTCTTCAGGGCTCCTTTCATAAGGAGCCCTTTTTTTTTCTTCCTCTATTGCCTCAAGCCTTTCATCATAGATCCACGCTTCGTAAGGAAAGATTTCTCCGGGAAACCCCGGGACTATTCACCCGACCCTTTCCCCAACCTGCGGTTTGTTTTATTTTTACTTTTCTGTACTCATTCACCGACAACCGGCTGATTGGTACAGCATTTTTCCAAGGTGGATAATAATGTGGGTTGTCTTTTTAATACTAGCCATTGTAGCCGTTTTTGTACTGCTGTTCTACCTTCTTCTGGAACTCAACGAACTTGAGAAAAAGGTAATCAGTTTCACAGAGGAGATAAAGAAACATTATGAACTATAAAGACACCCTTCAATTGATAAACAGCAGCATCCGCTCTCTTCAGGCGTATCATCTGGACCCCCTGGAGACATCAATAAAACTGAATCAGAATGAAAACCCGTATGACTGGCCTGAGGAAATCAAAAAGGAGATCGCGCAGTTCTGCATGGATCGTCCATGGAACCGCTATCCGCCGTTTATTCCTGAAGATCTGAAAAAAATGGTTGCACAGTATGCCGGAATCTCCCCTGAGGGGGTAATAATCGGCAATGGATCAAATGAGATGATCCTTGTGCTGATGCTTTCACTAATGAATCAGTCAAACAGGGTGATTTTGTCTCAGCCCACATTCACCGTTTATAAACTGCTTACAGATGGTCTTGGGGGGCAGGCACTCTGTGTGAACATGAAACAGGACCTGTCTTTTGATGTCGAAGCAATAAAGGGTGCACTTATTGATAACCCCGGATCGGTGCTGATTCTCTGTTCACCCAATAACCCTACTGGAGGGTATTTATCACAAGAGGAAATTGAGGTGATTCTTGAGGTTCATACAGGATTTATGATTCTCGATCAGGCATATGTGGAATTTGGAGGGTTTAGCGCTATTTCTCTTCTGGGAAGATATCCAAATCTGATTATTACAAGAACATTCTCAAAGGCATTCGCGGCAGCCGGCCTTCGGCTGGGCTACATGCTCGGGTCCCCGGAAGTGATCTCTGAGATGAACAAGATAAAACTTCCATACAATGTAAATTTCTTTTCAGAACATGTGGCATCGGTGCTTATCAAGAACCGCACTCTTCTTGACGGTATAATTGAGGAGATAAAGGCAGAAAGGGACTCTCTGCTTCAGACGCTCAGAACAATGCCTTTTGAGAATGTGTACCCGAGTGCGTCTAATTTTATACTGATCAGATCCTTTAAAAAACAGGAGATATTTGATTTTCTTAAATCAAGAGGAATTCTGATCAGAGATGTTTCCAAATACCCGATGCTCCAGGATTGTCTCAGGATAAGTGTCGGGACACGACAGGAGAACATGCTGTTAAAAGATGCTCTGAGAGAGTTTTTCGGTGTATCGGGATTGAATGCTGAGTGTAAATAATTGTAGAATTGTAAATATTGACAGCTAAACATCTTTATTTCTAAGAGATTCACAGTAAAGACGCAATTAGCGTAAATTCAAAAACAGAAAAGTCCGGGCAAAGGAGTGAATGGTATTGGTGTATTCTTCGGCCCGGCAGTTACAGGTATCAACACTTACTCAGGACACAGGTAACAAAATGGTCAGAACGGCGATAATTACACGCAAAACCAGAGAGACGGATATCAGTCTGGAACTCACACTGGATGGAACAGGTGTTTCTGAAGTGTCTACCGGTAATGGGTTTATGGATCATATGATGATTCTCTTTTCCCGCCACGGACTCTTTGACCTTAAGCTCTCCTGCAAAGGTGATACACATATCGATTTTCATCACAGTGCTGAAGATATCGGGATCTGTCTGGGATCTGCATTCAGCCAGGCACTCGGCGATTTCAAGGGAATAACCAGATATGGGACAGCTTACGTACCCATGGATGAATCCCTGGCACGGATCTGTCTTGACATTGCCGGGAGACCGAACCTCGTTTATTCTGTCAAGCTCACGGACCGGAAAATAAACGACTTTGATTGCGATCTGGCCGAGGACTTTTTCAAGGCTTTTACTGACAACTCCAGATGCACACTGCATGTTGACCTGCTCCGTGGCAGAAACAGCCACCATTCACTTGAGGCCGTGTTCAAAGCATTCGGACGGGCACTTTCAGATGCATGCTCAATAAACCGGCGCGCCAGTGATCAGATTCCCTCAACAAAAGGCATGCTCTGAAAAGATGGACCGACACTCTGTAAAGCTTATCTGCTGTATATTTACGACCCTCGGCCTTATTGCGACAAACCTGTTTGCACAGGAAGGCCCTGAATATGCTATTCTTAAATCAATCAAGGCTCCGCAGGATCTGCTCTTTCCCCATTTTCCGCCCAGATACTGCGTGCAGGTACAGCTTTCCGGTCCGGTTGCTGAGGAAATGACCGGTGCTATCAATAAACTTCAGTTCGAATCACCTGTATTCAGGGAATCTTTCAACGGAAAAGAGTTCAACCTTTATCTTGCTAATTCCAATTATCCGGAACAGACCAGAGAACTTCTTTCGGGTCTTCTGAACCCGCTTGAACTTATCAATATGGCCGTTGAATCGGTGATAAAGTACAAATCAGAGAACAAATTTGCCGAACTTCAAGATCAGACATCAGCTTCTCATGAGATTTCGAGCGTAAACGGCAGACCTGTTTATAAAATCCGACTCATACCAAAAGGGAATTATTTCAGCTATTCTTATAATGACAATGGGGCATTCGTTGAGGAATCGTGGATGAAAGAGCTTACAGCAGTAGTCGATTCCGCTCTGAGCCTTGTTTATGAACTGAGCGCCACTAAACAGCAGAGGCAATTCAGTGTTGATGCAGTGGATAAGCCCAGTGCCCGGGAATCGGCTGTAAAATACATTTTCAGTTATGAATTCGGGACCGGGGTTCCCCTTCCATCAAGGATGGAGTTCTTCAGCGATGGTGAGCCAGTGCTTGATATCAGTGCTGTTTACGGGCCTCTGGGGGACCAGATCGTTTTCACAAGGAAAACAATCTGTGTTTATCAGGGATCTGAGAAAGCATGTCTTGAGCTGGCACACACAGATTATTCCTGCAAAGCCTGCCCGTCTGCAAAAAAACGCAACCCGCGTTTTTACAACCGCAAACTCGAAAAAGCCGCATTGCTTTCAAAGAAGGCCGTTGACCAGCTCAGAAACGGCAATATATCTGTTTCTACCCGCGTATTAGAAGAGCTGGTTGAGAAATACGGAGATACTCCCCAGGCTGTGGAAGCAAGAAGGCTGCTTGCAAAGTTACCTTCTCAGTTGAGGTAAACTTTTTATTTATAAAGGGATTATCATATTTCTACTATTTTTAATGGTAAATTTCCGATTACTATGATAAATTTATTATTTCTTAGACTATATCTATTACAATCAGGTGTTTTTTGTCCTTAGAAGGAGGAACTATGCTTCCTGTTAAGGTCCTTATAACAGGGATACTTGTCATTGCAGTTCTGGCCGGATGCGGAAAGAAGAAGTCACAAGAAGATGAATTCGCCGAAACACCAGCCCTGGAGACCACATCATCAGATACTACAGATATTTTCGATGAATTCTATAAAGATGAAACCGAAACTCCGCAAACCTATGCCGAGCCTGAGGGAAAGAGCAAATCTGTCAAAAAAGAACCTGCTCAGGTTCCCACAGCTTCTTCATCCGCAGAATTTTCTGATAACGGCAGATATGTTCTTCAGATATCAACTATCAGATCAAAGACTCTTGCTGATGATATTTCATCACAGCTCAATGCAAAGGGCTATCCCGCCTATGTTGCAGAAGTATCCGACCCGACGCCCAGTCTTCCAGGAAAATATTACCGTGTAAGAATAGGTGCTTTTCGAAGTGTATCAGCCGCAAAGAATTTCGGAGAATCGGTAATGGTTCCAGGCGGTTACGATTTCTGGGTTGACAACAAAGCAAATGATAATGTTGGAATAGAGGGATACGGCATGGGAGAGGGAGCATCGTATGACGCATCTTACGGAGCCTCTTTGTCCACACCCACACCTCTGCCAGCACCAGAGCCACCTGCACTTGTGCCTGCAGCCCAGAGTACTCCGGCAGCTCAGCCAGCAGTCCAGCAACCTGTATCCTCTCCGGTAAAGCAGGAAACCGTCTCAGTACCAGTCAACCCCGCACCTGCTCCAGCAGTCTCCAGTCAACCGTCAGTTGAGCCGGCCAATCCATCAACAACACCTGCACCTGCTGCCGCTCCGGCCAAAAATGATGCAGCGGGTTCAGAATGGGGAGATGAGTGGGAATCTGAGTGGTAATAAGATCACTCCAATGCATAAAACAAAGGGATTCCGGTGCATACCTGGATCCCTGTTTTTTTAGGTTAAATATAACAGGGAAATTAAAGCAAAGGCTTAGACACCAGGCAGGATTTGGTAATACAGGTTCAATGATTTTAATAATCAGCAACAGACTGTTTTTTTCAGTCTAAAACAATTTTATATTTCTTAACTTTGCAGCCTTTGGCCTTTGCGGTGAACCTTCTTTTTCTATCCAGGGGCAATAGTTCCCGTATTCGTCCATCTCTCTGGTCAAGCTCAGCATGAGCAGCTTATAAAACTGAACCGAAAGAGTTTATTATTATGCCCTCTGTAGCACTTCAAAACCTCGGATGCAGCAAAAATGTCATTGACGGAGAAAATATTCTGGGATTCTTTAAATCCGCTGGATTCCAGCTAACAGAGGATCTTGAGGAAGCCGAAATCATAGTTGTAAACACCTGCGCGTTTATACGCGAGGCACAGGAAGAAGCAATCGAAACTATACTGGAATCAGCCTCCTATAAAAAAGAAGGCAGATGCAGGACACTTGTGGTCACGGGGTGTTTCTCTCAGCGTTACAGAGATGAAGTTTCTGTTCAATTTCCAGAAGTTAACCTGTGGGCAGGTGTAGATGACTGGGAGGAAGTACTTAAGACACATTTCCAAGCGGAAAGTTCTCTCACCTTTGTAAGAGAGCTCTCCGAACCGCTCTCTACACAGTACCTGAAAATTGCAGAAGGATGTTCACACAGGTGCTCATTCTGCGCTATTCCATCTATCAGAGGACCATTTAAAAGCAGGCCCGTTCAATCGATAATCGATGAAGCCCTGTGGCTTTACAGCAAGGGTACAAGGGAACTTATTCTGGTCGCGCAGGACACATCTTTTTACGGAAGAGATTCCGGCTCTAATCTTGCTTTGCTGCTTGAAGATATTTTAAATAAGACTAAATTTCCATGGATACGTATGATGTATTTACATCCAAAGTTTGTCGATGAATCTCTTCTGAAACTCATTTCATCAGAATCGAGAATCTGCTCATATTTCGACATACCGCTGCAGCATATCTCTGATCCAATTCTAAAGAGCATGCGCAGGTCTCCCCTTTCGGCGGATATTTACAGGCTGATTGACAGGATACGGGCATTAGTCCCAGGTTCCGCACTAAGGAGTTCTTTTATTCTGGGGTACCCCGGCGAAACTGAAAAAGATTACAAATGTCTTCGCGATTTCATAGAGTTTGCACGTTTTGACAAGCTTGGGGTATTTCCCTACTCTCCTGAACATGGTACCGATGCTTTCGAGTTGAAAAAACGCCCCCGGACCTCTACAGCCCAGAAACGCTGCGAGGAACTGATGCTTCTGCAAAGAGAGATAAGCAGGGAGATAATGGAAGTGAAGATAGGAACGGAGATTGAAGTGATCATTGACTCAGTTTCTGAGGAACCGGATTATAACTTTGAGGGAAGGTCCAGGTCTGATGCACCGGAGATCGATGGGAAAGTCTTTATAAGCAGCGGGAGCTTTGAGACTGGATCTATTATCAAAGCAAAAGTGTTCGGAGCAGATGATTACGATCTTTTCGCCGAGCCATCGAAATACACAGATCATTGATAGAAAACAGGGACAGGTATTATTTTCTGATGCCAGGAATGTAAAGGAGTATAATTCTATGCCTACTTACGAGTACGAATGTGAAAAATGCGGTCACACTTTTGAAGAGTTCCAGAGCATAAACTCAGAGCCACTCAAGAAGTGTAAAAGAGAGGGTTGTGACGGTACTGTGAAACGTCTTTTCTCTCCAGGAGCAGGATTTCTGTTTAAAGGTAGCGGTTTTTATATTACCGATTACCGGTCCGATTCATACAGAAAGGGAGCCAGTAGCGACTCAAGCTCCTCATCCAATTCATCCAAAAGCACCTCAAACTGAAAAGCAAACCGATGTTTATAGATGAGGCAGTAATAAATATTAAAGCAGGAGATGGCGGAAACGGCTGCTTCTCCTATGAGCGGCTGAAGTACAAGCCTAAAGGGAGTCCTGATGGTGGTGATGGCGGGCGGGGTGGTCATATTTATCTTAAAGGCTCTGCACAGATCCACACTCTTCAAGACACTGCATACCGCCAGCACTACAGAGCCACCAGAGGAACTCACGGCAAAGGCTCCAATAAATTCGGGGCAAAAGGTGAAGATGTGACTATCCCGGTTCCTCTGGGAACAGTTATTTACGATGAAGCCACAGGCGATCTGATTGCAGATTGTCTCAAAGAGGGCGAAGAACTGATCGTTGCAAAAGGAGGCAGGGGCGGCCGCGGAAATGGATCTCTTGTTTCTCCAAAAAACCCAAACCCCGAGAGATCAGAGGCCGGCAAACCGGGAGAAGAAAAAAAACTCCGTCTTGTTTTAAAGATGCTTGCAGATGTGGGACTTGTGGGCAGGCCAAACGCAGGAAAATCCACATTTCTCTCAAAAATCTCCCATGCCCGTCCAAAGATCGCCGATTACCCATTCACTACCACCGAGCCGCATCTGGGAATTGTAAAGATGCCCCAAGGACACGATTCCTTCGTCGTTGCGGATATCCCGGGCCTCATTGAAGATTGTCACAAAGGTAAGGGACTGGGGATTCGTTTTCTGCGCCATATCGAGCGTACCAAAGTACTTGTCATTCTGGTAGAGTCTACATCAGAGGATCCGCTCGCAGACGCCAATGTACTTATAAGAGAACTGGAACATTACAGCAAGAGTCTGGCTGAAAAACCCAAGTTCTTTATCCTCACAAAAACCGATCTGGTTACCAAAGATGAGACAAAAATTCCTGAAAGCTGGGGTGCAATGTCTGCGGTTACCGGCGAGGGGTTAAAAGAGGTGCTGGGTGAGATAGGTGATTTGGTGAAGAGGAGCCGGGAAGAGAATCCGGATGTGGTATTTTAAAATTCTTTTTACACCCAATCGTTGATCTAAATATAACACAGCAGAATCTGTCATTCCGGCGAAGGCCGGAATCCAGATTGACATGGCCTCCTGCTGATTGTTCTTCTTTCTTCAATGTACGGTTAACAGTCTTATGACTTGTGCCTTAGGCTTGCTGTTTGCGACTACCTGGGCGGGTGGATAACAAGCTTCTTTATTTTGCTTTTCACTGTTTTCTGTATCACCGGTGATGTAGCAACTACCTGGTAAAGGTAAATGTCAGGACTGAGGACATTTCCAGCCTGATCCCGCCCGTCCCAGACCTCTCCGTTTCTGGCATCTTTAAACACCCTTACCACCCTTCCACCCAGAGTGTATATCTTTATCGCTGCCTTCACAGACATCTGATTAAACTGCTGAGCTGTATTGGAAGGATAGAAGTAGAACCTGGTGTTCTTGCCCATTCTCATCGGGTTAGGATAATTAAAAACCTGGTCAAGCCTGAGTTCTGTCTGGTCTGTTACAACGAGTGTAAAGTTCCTGCTTGAAATGTTGCCAAACAGATCCCTTGCAGTGATTGCGATAGTATGCTGTCCTGTTTTTATAGTGTTTTCCTCAAAGACAATCGTTGCACTGCCCCTGCGGTAATCGCCCTCCCTGAACTGGAACTTGTGGTTGATATTTCTTTTGCTTAGTGTTCCTGCGACTTCCATTGTCAGGCCTTCATCGGGTCCCGTTCCGGAAGCATCTATCCCACTCTCATCGAAAAAATCAATCTCACACTTCAGCGGCAGCAACGAAACTATTGCTTTTGTAAAGCTAGCTCCGACTGCAGACATCTCAGGTGTATCGTAAACCGGGCGAATCGTGATGAGTGGTCCGGAACTGTCTTTTGATGCAGAGCTCTTTTCTGTTCCGTGAAACACGATGTTTTTCAGCACACCCAGGGCGACACCATCTTTTCCTTCACCCCAGGCATACCCGGTAAGCTTGACACCTGGTTTGTCAAAGGAGATGTTCCTGGGTACAAGGATTGTCTGCTGGAACTTCCCGTCACGGATCTGTGTTTTCCCCAGAAAAACAGGTGTTCCGGGAAGAAAGTATCTCAAATTTGTGTTAGCGCCGCCATCTTTGCGCATAGCCGAATCCGGAGAATTAAAAAGACCTATCTGAATATAGGCTGGATTTCCAGATGACCCAAAGCCGCTGAGAAGATTTCCGTCATTTTTCCTGATACTTCCCGAAACAGTAATTCTCTGCAGGGCTTTTATTGTGTCAATTATTTCATTTTTACTGTTCTTTATGGAAAGCTCGATTTTTCCAGACCTTTTCATGTGGCGAATAGAAGGATCGCCCAGAACAGAATAGGTGCGGTGGCTTTCAGCTGAGCCGGTTATCTTAGCCTTGACCAGCGCCATTCCGATCGTGGATGTATCCTCGGCGTTAAGCAAAGTGTCAAAAAAAGCACCATAAAACGCGGTGGCCAGGTTTTCATTTGCATTTGCATAGGCCAGTCTGGCACTGGATATGGCAGCCACAGCCCCAGCTTTGCTTGCGTTTACAAGTGCCTCAGAGAGACACTCAACTTCCGGGTTGTCGAATTTTCCGACCGAACAGGAAAAAGATGTAATCACCGGATATTTGCCGGAGTTATGCATACTTGAAACGTTTTCGACTCTGAGTACGTGCTCATCTGCCCACAAGATATCAGAACCGTGTCCGAAATAATTTACAAATCCCACTCCGTTGTTAATTTCATTAATTATAGCCCTTGATGCCTCCGGCTTTTCCCATGCGCTGTTCCACTCATAATCATAAAGATAAACTTTCCTCATATCTATATAAGGCCACCGCGATTCTACAACACCCCCTACACGGTCGGATGAAACATGGTGGGGGGTCATTGATACAATAGGATCTATCTTGTCCCCCTGCATATCATCATCGGCTACAAACAGAGTCCGGTTTCGCCATTCGCCGAAATCCGCAAGTTCAGGATCTTCTGTTTCCCTTATTTTATCAATCACCGCTGAGGCTTCCTGGGGTGTAGTGCAGGGAATGCGCCCCAAAGCCAACTGAGGAAAACTACCCGGAACAGTATAGGTAAAGTAATCCTCTATCAGCCGTTCACCGTAATAATAAACAGGTATGAATGGCGGGGTGGATTTAAACCCTTTATTATCATAATGCCCGCTGCCTAATAGTGTTACATATGAGGGGTCTTTATCGTTATCCCAGCTTCTCTTTACATAAGTTACAAAGTTGCGGATAGCGGACGGATCGGTGTTTCCTCCGGAGAAATACCTGTAGACATCCCCGACCCTGACAACAACAGGAGTAAAACCTACCGAGGCTTTGTGTGCCGCAAGGTCCTGAGCCTGGGAGAGAAAGTCGGAGTGGGTTATGATGATGTAATCTGTTTTGTTTCTGATATTTCTAAGATCGCTTACCGTATATCTGCTGTTTGGAACATCTGAGATCTGCTGCAGCTCGGGTAGTGTTAAAAAAGCCCTTTCCGCGCAAACAAAATACCTGATTCCATTCTCTCCGGAATCTGTCCAGTTAACCATACTTCCTCTGCCGTTTCGAACCGAGTCGACAAGTGAGATCTGATTTTGATCTTCAGACAACCTGAATACATAGACAGGATCATTCGTTAAGAGCCGAAGGGAGTAGAGATGCGGTCCCGGTGTTGGTGGAGAAAACACGGTATAGCTGGAGGAAGAATCGGCTTTAAGCTCACGGGTGTATGTTGCCTGAATCTCTTTAATCTCAACAGCAGATGAAACATTACCGGAAATATCTCCAAAACTGATCCTGAAATTACCGTTACTGATGTTTTTAAAAAAGTAAGGCTCATTAGAGATACAGTCAGGGTATGATTTTTGCCCCAGTGAGATGCTGAACTTCCCACCTGAAACAGGTGGCTGAGTTATGACTTTTACAGACAGTCCGCCCAGGGTGTCAAGACCCGGGAGATCGAAATTGATAAAAAAGGCTGGGTTGGCCAGAGAAAGTTTGCTCCATACCCATTCCAGTCCCCCTTCGCTTCCAGCCGGCTGTTCAAGAGACCTTTTATATAAAATTCTGTTCTCAAATGAATTGAGTGTATCAACTGCGCCCGTAACAGGTGTAAATGTCGCCATTTTCCTGCCGTCTGTTTGCGTAACCGTAAGCCAGTAGTTACGGTAATCATCGTAACGATTCAGCCGAAATGAGAAATCCTGGCGCCATTGGTTGTAAACCCAATCAGATGCTCCGCTTACATGCGTAAGGAAATAATCGTCTTTATCGACAGTATTATTACCATTGCGGTCAAACATCAAAAGAGGAACCTCCACTACTCCATCCGGTATCAATCCTTCAGCAGAGACCGTGTCCGGGAGTTCTCCCTTCACAGATGCAAAGAGTGAGATCTTTGACACAGACACTTTTCCAAAAAGTTCAATGATTTTGCTTCCCGGGATTTTTACGATCCCGTTTTCATTTATTGTAGTCTCATTTGTTCCAGAATGGCCGTCACCTATTTTGAATTTGTAAACTTTATCCCTGAAGCTGAAAGGGAACTTCTCGGCCGCTCTTTTCTGCAGATTATTCGCACTGTACCAGCCTGAGGCCACCTTGTAATTGCAGATCAGACTGCTGAGCATGCGGTCATAATCAGAGCGTACCGGTTCTGCGATGGTAATTCTATTGGCAGAAGAGGGAATACTTACCGTGCAATATCCTTTGGTCAATACCCGGAGTGTATTTGATCCTTTATCATATATAAAAGGCCTGATCACTATCCGTGCAGTACGGATTTCACCGAGCTGCACATAAAAGGGCTCAGATACCCAGGGGGACTTGAAATCCATTCCCGGTTGATTATCCTTGGGAATATTCTTATTTACTCCGATCGGATTATTAAGCCATACAGTTTTGATCTGCTCTGCCACAAAGTTTACGATAACATCACCTTTGGGCGGCACTCCGACAAATACCGAGTAACCCGGGATTGCCGGTTCACCTTCCTGTGAAGTCTCCGTATTCTGTCCATCGAAAGAGACAAGAGTATGAACCTGGTCCTTATTCTTTACAGACAGCGTATCAAACCCGGGCATATGCCAGCTGAAAGAACATCTATCTGAAGTATTTTCAAATATTTCTACCTGTGCAAAGGACCGGGAGAGCAGCGTTAAAACCAGAAGAGTCAAGATTTTTTTATGCATGCGAATTCTGCTTAAATGAATAAATTGAAAGATTATTTCAGGTTAGAACTAATGACCGCTCATCCTGCATGTTCTCTGCTTACCCTGAATGAGCCGAAACTGTTTATACCACCTGAAAATGCTGATTAGTATTAGTATTGATTAAAATAATCTCCGGCCTCAGAAAAAGCCGAAATCTCACCAATTATAAATAAACATTTTTCTTTAATTGAATTGCAATTAAATGATGAATCCGGTTAACATGAAAGATAGCCCGATATGCATTCGCAAGTGCAGATACCGTTCCCCACAGGTGTACACTTTTTATCTCATACTGACAACTCGGGATGCCTTTTTATAATAAATTATAAGGGACAGGTTTTGTCTGTTTTGTTCTTAATAGAGGAGGATTTTTCCGTGAATTCAAGGCGCTTTTCCGTTTGCTTTGTACTGTTCACTTTTTCAATCTGTATCCAGGCTCAGGAAAGCGGGTACAGGTGGGAAAATGTGGTAATCGGAGGAGGAGGTTTTGTTTCCTCGATCGTAGCTTCTCCGGTAGAAGAGAATCTCTTTTATGCCCGGACCGATGTCGGCGGTGCATATCGCTGGGATGAATCGAGAAAAACATGGGTTCCATTGATGGACTGGGTAGATATCACGGAACGGGGTCTTCTTGGAGTAGAGGCGATTATGCCTGACCCTGCCGGTGCACAAAAAGTTTACATGGTCGCAGGAACAACTTACTGGAATTACGGGCGCACAGCATTCCTTCGCTCTTCAGATAAAGGAAACACCTGGGATGTTATTTATACCTGGGATGAACAGGGGGCAAAAGGAGATGCCATTACCAAATTCAGTGCCCACGGTAACGGAATGGGAAGAGGAAACGGAGAAGCACTGGCGATTGATCCCAATAATTCCAATATCATGTTCTACGGTTCCAAAAACAAGGGACTATTTAAATCTACAGACAATGGAAGCACCTGGAACCATGTCGATGCATTTACAGCTGTAGCAGGATCTGATACTACCTGGAATGGCTCAGGGTTCTCATTTGTAACATTCTCTCCGGGAAGTTCAACGATTCTTTATGCAGGCTTCCTGCGTGAAGGAGACAACGTTTTCCAGTCCACAGATGGAGGAGTATCCTGGTCACTTATCCCCAACTGTCTGGAACCGGCTACAAAAGGCGGATACGTCCCGCGCCTGATGCCTCAGCGGATTGCAATTTCAAAGGATGGCACAGCACTTTTCATAACATTTGGTGATGGTGCCGGACCTCATACCATGGCCTGGGACGAAGGATGGGGGCCGATAAAGGACTGGTACAACCGTGGTGCAGTTCTAAAATATGTGCCGGCAACTCAGACCTGGACAGATATATCACCTGAGAATTTTATCGACCCAAGTATTACAAAAACGGATGATACGCAAAATTATGATCCCGACTCTGTTTATGTAGCCTGCTTCAGTGGTATCTCAATCAATCCTTCCAACCCTCTTGAAATTGTAGTTTCATCTGTGGGCTACCGGGGCCCCCAGTTCTGGAAACTACCCTCAGGAAGCTGGAAAGATCAGTGGGGATCAAATATCTATTATACAAACGATGGCGGTGAGAACTGGTATCCTTCATTCCAGTACTACTGGATGGATGGAGGATTCTATCCCTCGACAGAACAGATGAATGAAAATGGAATCGGCTGGATGTTCAACAGCTCGATCCACTGGTCAGGAGGTGTTGTAATGGATCCATTTAACCCCAAACGTGTCTGGGTTACATCCGGTAACGGTGTTTTCGCAACAGATGACATAACAGCCTTCTCCTATGATGAATCAGCCTATCCTCCTTTGACACAGAGCACTGTCTGGAAAGTAAAGTCACATGGTATCGAGGAAGTTGTGCCTGAAGAAGTAGTAAGCATTCCCGGAGGCCCGCTCATTTCGATTATCGGAGATTATGACGGATTCCGCCATGATGACGTACGGAAGTACCCGGCTTTCAGACATAAGACAAATGTAAATGGCACCATGATCAGTCTGGGATCAACCCGGGCCCTTGCCTGGGCTCCCAAATCAGGAAAACTGGTTAAAGTTGCAGACGCACGCACATCAAACCCCACAGGGTACACCGATGTGCCGATTGCACCAATTCAGTTTTCATCCGATTCAGGCCGCACCTGGACAGTAGGAACTTATGAGAGTATCAGCGCAGATTACAAAAAAGGTGCCAGCGTGGCGATTTCTACCGATGGTGAAGTAACACTATGGACACCGGCTGCAAAAACCGTAAACGGCAGTGATGTTTCAGGTGATTACCCTGTTCAGCGCTACTCGAATGCGGCCTGGACCGAGGTTTCGGGTATCGATGGGGCACATGTGATGGGAGACCCGGAAAACGCGAATGTGTTTTATGCTTATATAAAGAGTTCCGGAATCATGTACAAGAGTACTGACAAGGGTGCAACATTCTCCCAGGCCGGCACTCCAGGTGTCAGCAATTTTAAAAAATTCAGGCTTGCTCCAAACCGGGAAGGTGATATCTGGATACCACTCACTGAAAACGGCCTTGCAAGATCCATTGACGGCGGGGTCACATTCACACCTGTAACGGGTGTATCCTATTGCGAAGCTGTAGGATTTGGGAAAGCTACACAGGGTGCCTCCTACCCTGCCCTTTTCATATTCGGGACCGTGGCTTCTGTTACCGGCGTTTTCCAATCTATCGACGAAGGGAAGAGCTGGACCCGGGTAAATGATGACGCTCACGAATACGGCGGCCTGGCAAATGGAGAATTTGTTGTCGGCGACATGAACACGTTTGGTGTGGTTTACATGAGTACTGCAGGCCGGGGCATAGCAGCCCGGCTGCCTTCCGGCGGGGTTTCTATTAATCCGGTAAAAGAGATTTATAGAAAAACCGGAGTATCCTCTGCCAGAATCTCTAAAAACATCCTTTCACTCAAGATTCCCGATGCGAAACGGGTTTCTGTTGCTCTTTATGACCTTAGAGGACGGACTATCTCAGTGAAGATATACAACAAATCATCACTAATCCCGCTCAAATCACTCTCACATTCAAACGGTACATTTGTAGTAATAGTTCGTGAAGAGAGGAACGTGCTCTTGAGAGGGAGGGTGAACCAGTATCGGGATAGGTAGTAAAGAAAGATCTGTAAAACAGAATATGAAAGCATCTGGATCTGAAAGATAAAGAGTGTAGCTAAATGTGAAGGGTGCTTTAAATCTTAAGATTTGATATCAATGGGGGATTTTTCAGGCGCGGTCAATTGACCGTGCCTTTTATTTTCAAGGCCTGTGAAAACACTCCATCTTCATTGTTTTTTTTATCGCGGTTTCACCATCAAAATGTATGCAGAACCGATGATTCCTGGGTACTACAAAACCACAGCAAAAGTAATAACCGGGCGGAGCCATTTTATCAATTGTTATGGCGCCAAATCCTTATCTTAGGTGAAGATTTCCACTCATTGATTTATTTTTACATTGGTAGTATACTGGGAAAACAGAACTATCATCTTTGAGGAATTATGAAATATAACAAATTATTAGTCGTTTTATATGTAATCGCAACTGTTTTTTCACAGATTTATTCTGATACAGTCTCGGTATGTCCGGAATACAAGGCGCCCTTTTCTTCAGGTTCGACGGCTTTTTTTAAAGTTGTTTCCGACTCAGTACCATATCCCGGCCAACCGGACGAGCAGGTTTACCTTTTCAAGCCTGACACAAAGGGCAGCAGGAAGTTCCCTTTAGTATTCTTCTGCCACGGAATTGGAGCCTCAGACCCTTCATCGTATAAAGACCTTATTTATGAGGTAGTAAAAAGAGGGTATATCCTTGTTTATTCCCCATATATCTCTCTAGATATGGACATGAGCGATATGGAGATGAAAATAGAGCTTATGTCAGAGGGCTTTGAAGCCGGGGTCTTTGCAGCCATGAAAAACGCAGATACCACAAGGATTGCCATAGTCGGTCACTCTATGGGGGGCGGATCTGCTCCTGCAATAGCCTGGAGATTGCTGAACGAAAACAGATGGGGTGAAAATGGAGCCTGCATGTTTATCATGGCACCCTGGTATTCACATGGAATTACAGATGAGATGCTGACAGGTTTTCCTTCTCACCTTAAACTTGTCATGCAGGTCTTTCAGGATGATAAAATTAACGATCACCGCATGGCAATTGACATATTCAATCACATTTCTCTGGCACCTGAATCGAAGGATTTTTTTCTGATAAGGGGTGACAAACGGT
>JAAYYB010000097.1 GCA_012515615.1 Fibrobacter sp. | reverse complement strand
GCCCTTCGCTGAAATAGGTCAGCCTTTCAGGCTGGTCAGGAATCTTATCCATTTATAGCATCTTTCAAGGGATTATCGAGTTAAATTGGGGGTACCTGGCAAAAGATACGGTCGAGGGCGGCCGTGTCACACAGATACCGTTTACAAAAAAATTATTGTTTAATGGTACATTCTTCCTTATTTACCCAAATTCAACATGCTTGAATTCTTCCAGGCTACAATAAGTTTTAATCTACCACCAGTTCGCCAGTGCGGCCGCAAGGACGTCTTGCAAATGTGATAACCATGCCTGCCTGCACAAATGGTGGACAACACGGGCTGGAGCGCAAGAGGGGACACCCTCTTCCAAAAAAAACTCCTGATTCTAAAGAATTCTTAATATTGGGGGCACCCTCTTCCAAAAAATCTTTATTCTTAAGTATCTAGTATTGGGGAACACCATATTCCAGGAACTACATATTTTGTTATCGCCCTCCCTTACGGTCAGGCCTCGGAACAGGAACCGGATATTACACATAATGAGACATTGAGGCAATAATCGGAGCCCCGACTGTCAAGGAGGGTCTTTGAAACATCAAGAGAAACATGATTTATTTTTCGTGCACTTTCGTGAATTTCTGATAAATTATTCTGTTTTCAAAAAGCTCAACATCCCCGAAATTCAGTAAACAAAAAGAAGAGTTTACATAGATACTCTTCTGTATTTAGATTAAAGGAGTCTTGCCAGGCCGGCAGAATACCGATAAAAATGTTTTCTCAATAGAAGGAATTTGTGATGCAAGCAGTTTCAAAGGAATCCAGTTTCACATATAAAACAGCTCATTTTCACCTTTTTTTCCCTGCCCTCAGTTTTTTAATCTGTTTCCTGATATTCACCTCAGATGCAGGTGATATCAATACTGCCGCAGCCCCGGACCCCTCAGTTGTTGCATCAAATGTCCGGGATATTGATTACAGAATAAATATGATAGAGAGCGAACTTGCTACTTTATCCGCTTCTATCAACAATCTGCAGAGCGACAGCATAAATGCGCTATCGGCTCTCTTCGGAGTGAAAAACCAGAAGCAGGCCCCGCTTTCTGAAGTTTCCTCAGCAATAAGTGCCTCTGAGCAGAAAATATCAGGATACAAAGCTCAGATTCAGCAGCTCCGCAATGACAGCATAATGGCATACCAGAAGTTTTCAGCAGACGGAGCCGCAGTTAGAAAGGCACAAAAGGATACCGAACAGCAGCTCATTTCCAGATCGACGGAACTTAACATTTTAACAGAAAAGGTCAACAGACTTAAAAATATCCTCTCACAAAACACAAATGAAACCATTCTATCCTTAACTGCAGAACAGGTTAAAGCGGATACAAACCTGGCAAGACAGATTAGAGATTTGTCGAATGCCAAACCGGTTCTGGAGCAGCTGGCCCGTGATTCTGCAACTCAGATATTGGAATTTGAAAGCGGGCAGAGTGCCGCAGCTCAGCAGCTCACAATGTATGATTCTCTTTTTGCATCCGCAGAAAGAAAATCTTTACATGCAACCACTCTGTTAACAGATGCTAAAAACAAGTTCAACCAGAACCAGGCAGCTCATTCGCAAATTATAAGGGGCTTTGAAAACGAAAAAGCCCGGATCGTTCAGGAATCAAACAGGCAGCAGCAGATGTTGAACAAAGCAGAACAGGAGAGAATTCAGCTCCAGGCAAAAACCGGCCAGCTGCAGTCTGAATATGAGAACGGACGGGCGATCTATGTAAAGCAGATCAACGAATCCCAGGAAGAGCTCCAGGTTAGAACTTCTCAAAAAGAGGTCTGGAATATGATGAAAGAGCTGTTTGTTATTGACAGCCAGATTTCAGTAAGGAGAAATGAGCTCGATGAGTTGATCCAGCAATCCGCAACCAGGGTGAAAGGCGCAAAAAAACTGATTGAACCTAAGGAACAGGAGCTCAACGAGCTCCTTGGCAAACAAGACTTATATCTTCGCAAGCCGGGTATAAAAAATGCCCGGGAGCAGATTAACTCTCTTACTCTCAGCCAGAGGCGGGCCAGGATAGAGCAGTTTGTTACAAATATCGCAAACAGCATCACCCAGCTTACAACTAAGAAAATTCAAGCGGAACAGGGTCTTGCGGAATTCGAACGATCAAACCCCGCCAGCAGAGACCCTTCTGTTCTAAGGCTGCGCTCAATAGACAGCTCAATGCAGCTCATACGCTCACAGTATACAGTATTAAACAGGCAGAAAGATTCTCTTGACCAGCTTATTACGATACAAAGAAATTCAAGTTACAGCGATGCTTCGGCATTTCAGGCACAAATCGGATCTCTTGACAGTGCCGGCAAAGCGGCAGCGAATGAGCGGCAAGCTTTCCTGTCACAGGTTCAACAGGCCAGAAAATCTGTATCTGAGATTCAAAAAAACAAAGCTTTAGCACAAATCCAGATCTCCCAGAATCTGACAGCTTCCAGAAACTCAATTTACCGGATAGAAAATGAAATCCAGAGACTTAACAATCACAAACTGCAGCTTGCTCAGAACCTTACCAGTGCCCAAAGCGCCTTTGAGAATCGAAAACTGAATGCATCTCAGGAACTTCAGGCCCTGCAGTCGCAGATTTCGGCAAAAGAACATGAGATAAACGCTCTTACCGGTGAGAGTGCAAAACTGACCCAGCAGATGACCACAGTACAGACTGAATATCAGGTAAACATGGGAGCGATTCAAAAAACAGCCGGGGATAACCATAACCTTCTCTCCTCTGAAATGCAGCAGCTTCAGCAGCTCAAAAACAGGCAGAGTGCAATCCATGCAGAGATCGCTGCAGCAGAGCAGGAGTACCGAAAACAGCAAACCACGATCCTAAGCTCCAGACTAACTTTACAAAACCAGATAAAATTCAAGCTGGCCGAAAAAGATAGACTTCAGACAAGCAGAGATCAGGCAATGCAGTCTCTCCTGCGCCAAAAAGATTACCTTAACCGTACAGCACAAACCCTTACCGATGAATTACAGCGTAAAAACAGCCAGCTTGCAGAGGTAAACAGCAGACAGCAGGCCCTTGATCTGGCAATAAAACAGATAACAGCACCGGCTCCCATGGCGCAATCACAACCGGCGGTTTCTTCCGGAGGTAAAGATCCCCAGAAACTGGTTGAGAAGATTTATGTCCTGCTTGGTGAAGAAAAGAACAGTGCCGCATTTGATCTTTCTACTAAATATAAGGACTACCTCAAAAGCAGTATCTCAGGCGATGTCTTCAACGCACTGGAATCTATGTTCCCGCAAAAACCGATTGGACAGACCGCACAAGTACCTCAGCAAAAAGAGAAACAGGATGCAAAGAAGAAATAACAGGGGATACCCGATTATGGGACGGACTGCTTTTTTAATTTTTGTTTCTGAAAAGTGATAAAAACAGCCCGTACCTGCTGAAAAATCATGCCTCTACACAACATGCTCTCTTGATGGTATATTTATCAGAGATGTACATACTCGCACAGGATCTTTTTTTACTCTTCAGGAGTGTCAAACGCCAGTAATGCTCCCGATCAGGAAAATGACAACATTCAATCAGCAACTACATGGGTAATAAATATGATCAGATTACCAACCCTGATATTTTCCGTCTGGCTGTTATCAATTATAACAGGATGCGCCTCGGTTAAAACCGAAGGCGTCGGGGGGCTTCCGGATTCAGGTTCCCGGCAAAAAGAGCTTTCCTCTTACCAGGAGTTCACCGGTAACGCTCTAAGGGTGCAGGTGATGCAGTTTAAAATTTCCCCTGAACTTACGGCCCAATACCCCGAATTTGCGGAAAAGCAGGTCGGACTCGGACTCAGCGGACGGATTGTTGATGAGCTGTACGAGTCTAAAAGATTTGTATTTGTTGAAGAAAAATCGGAGATGCAGAAAAAAATCCTGGAACAATGGGCCCTGAGCCTTTCAGGAATCGTTGCTGAAAATCAACAGATCTCAACTGAGGGACTTAGCGCGCCACAGTATCTTGTCTACGCAGAACTTACAGATTTCTCTGTCAGTCAGTCTGAGAAGATCAGCGGCATTATGATGGAAAAACAGGCTACAACCCGCATGTCTCTGCAGATCAGACTTCTTGACATCGCAACAGGTGAATACATTCCATCATCGGGAACCGGAGAAGCGACCACAAGCGCCTCATCCGTGTGGGTAAACCCTGATATGCCTTTTGATCAATCAACAGTCGGCATTGCAACACAGCGGGCCGCCCGGACAGCGGTCATTCAACTTATACAACGCATGAAATGGTGATCCAGCCGGATATTTGGAAAGGATTCTTTATGAGCATCAAACGTTTTCCCTGCAGGTTTCTTCTGACAGTTTCTCTGGTCGTTTTTGTGTCGGCACCAGTAATTCTTGCCCAGGATGGAGTGGGCTATCCCGATGCTTTCAGTCCCGTAACTGTCGATCCCATTAAAAGCACGGCTATAAACAATGGAACTAAAATGGTAAGGCAATTCGAATCTGTTCCCGCGGATTTAAAAGTTCTCCCGATTACATCTGACTAC
This sequence comes from Fibrobacter sp., assembly GCA_012515615.1. Classification (GTDB taxonomy): domain Bacteria; phylum Fibrobacterota; class Chitinivibrionia; order Chitinivibrionales; family Chitinispirillaceae; genus JAAYIG01. The sequence continues at coordinate 1,584 of JAAYYB010000097.1, read as the reverse complement.
GAAGTCGAATTTTTCAAATATGAGCAGGGTTGGAAGCCAGCAGAAGGCTCTTCACAGAAAATAAGAGCCGCATACAACTACACATCAGGCAATGGAAAAAATGAAGTATCAGCCGGATTTACAGAAAATATCATGTCTGTTAACCTGTTTAATAAAATTGCATTCAACCACATCTTCAGCATCAAGGGCCGGCGGCATTTTTTCCAGAATGAGGACTTCTCTATCAGTTCAGGACTGGGAACCGACTGGGTTATCTTCTCAAATGAGATTGTTAAGGACGCCATGACCCCGGATTTTAAAGAAATGAACCGCTCTGGTGTAAATATCGGCCTCGATTTTGTGGCCAAAAAGAGAATCTCCACACAAAATATCGTCGCTGGAGTTTTATTTCAGGAATCCTTTGCCAATAAATCATCTATGCTTGACATGGGATTAGCTGCATTGTGGGGAATGCCCATTCTGAAGCGGTTTTCGATCAATGCAGATATCCTTTACCGTCGCACTATTATGGGAATGGTAAAGAATTATGTATATGAAGAAGCCGGTTTAGTTGATAATGGGTATAAGAAGGTTGATTATAGCGAATCTGTTTTGGGAACACCGCATTCCTTGAACCTGGGGCTCGGCGGCACATTTCTGCTCAGTAAAAGCTTCGGACTCAATGCCGGATACCGCACTCAGTTGCTGATTAAAAACTATTTATCCAATACGATCTTTGTCGGGGGACGTTTTGCTTTTTAATAATCTTAACCGGTTTTGCACCCCGGTACTTATCTGGATAATCACAGGAATACTGAGTGGATGTTCATCATCCAGTTCCTCTATAACACTTGAGGGAGATACCAGATCAGTTGAGGTCATTGGCGCCAGCAATGAATTATCGCACAAATCATGGAAAGATGAACGTATCGGATTAGGTATTCAGGCGCTGCTTGCGGAAGCACTTTTTGAGACCGGCAGATTCAAGCTTTTAGAGGTCAAGCCGGAAATAGAGCAGAAACGCCGCGAAATAGCCAAAGGGATGTGGGCAGGAATTTACAAGGAAAGCGATATAATAGAATTCCTTGACCAGTCTGAATCAGAATATCAGGCCTGGGCAAAAGTGATCTACTTTGGACAGCCCACATCCAGTGCCTCCGCCGGAATAATTCATCACAGCACCCAGAGTGCTGTGATCAGAACCGAAGTGGTGATTTATCAAAAAAGCAGCGAAAAAAGGTGGCGGGCAACCGGAGAAGGAAAATCATCTACAGCCGCCTCAAGCGTTGTCTTTACATTTCAGGGAGACAATGTGGATTTTGATCAGGCAAATATCGGAAATGCACTCCGGGAGTCACTCAAAGACGCGGTCGGTAAGATTTTTAAGTAGCTCCGTGCCACTTGATTTTGGGTTTCCCTGGCTTGTTGAAATAGTGGTGCTTCGAACATTTCCGGGTGATTTTTTGTTGAGATTAGATGATAGTAGGGGCGAACGGTAGTGAGCACCCCTTAAAATACTGGTGGTTAGTGGATCCGCCCCGGTCACTGGCGCATGCGTGTTTTCGCCGGTCTTCTCTTAGGGGCCATTGTTTGAGTCTTCGAGTT
>JAAYYB010000096.1 GCA_012515615.1 Fibrobacter sp. | reverse complement strand
GTTTAAAAAGTATGCCTCCAGCATAGTCTCAAACGCATCTTCCCTGGCAAAAAACTGTATGGAAAAAGGGATGAAAGTGGCCACCGGCGGCACAGACAACCACCTGTTTTTAATCGATGTAACACCTTTTGGCCTAACAGGACGACAGGCGGAGAGTGCTTTAAGAGACTGCGGTATAACACTGAACCGCAATTCTCTGCCCTTTGATCCAAACGGCCCATGGTACACAAGCGGACTTCGCATAGGAACTCCGGCGGTTACCACACTTGGCATGGGCGAAAAGGAGATGCAGGAAATCGCGCATGTAATAAAGCTGGTTTTATCCAGCACTAAACCACAGACTGTCACCAAAGGCGAAGATGCCGGTAAACCCAGCAAGGCCAAATATGTCACCGAACCCGAAGCGGCCCGGGAAGCAGTTTCAAAAGTCAAGTCGCTTCTGGATCGTTTTCCGGTATACCCGCAGCTCGATTTGAATTTCCTGCAGCAGTTTTTTGGCTGAAATTCCTCATGGGAGCGCTTTTTGGGGCTCCCACTTTTTTCCCTTGTAAACCATGTATTAAACTGTTATTATTAATGGCAAAGCTTTTCATATCGTAATATTACCGTATGTCATCTTGCCGTCAAGTGTAGAGTTACCTGTGAGCAGGCTTTTTTCAGGCAAACTGACATGACCATAAACAACCCCTGCCTGTCCTGAAAAAAAACCATAAAATTCATTTTCATGCTGATTTTACTGGACAACAACGTCACAGTGATTTATAATTCAGACATAGTTTTTTTACATTTCCTTTTCACTTGTCTTAACAGAAGGAGTGCGCATGGCAAAGAGCCTTACGCAATCTCAGATTATCGCGAAGCTGGCCGACAACGTACAGCTTACGAAAAAACAGGTTAAGTCCTTCCTGGACAGCCTGGCAAGTTTGGCTTACAATGAAGCCAAAAACGGTTTCACGATCCCGGGTCTGGGTAAGCTTGTTCTGGTACAGCGTAAAGCCAGAATGGGAAGAAATCCGGCAACCGGCGAGCAGATCAAGATCCCTGCAAAGAAAGTCGTGAAATTCAGGGTTTCAAAAGCAGCCAAAGATGCAATTGTCGGAGGGGCAAAACCCGCACCGGCAAAAACAGCAAAGAAGAAGAAATAAAGCAGTAAAACGGGGTCCTGTGGACCCCGTTTCTTTTATTACCCGCCTCTTAAGTCTTCAAAAAGTCTTTTCATATCAGAAGGTATATCGCACTCGACAGTTATTTCCCGGCTGGAAAACGGATGTATAAAAGTGATTGATTTACAGTGGAGCGCATGACGGTGGAAGGGCAAAGAAATTGCCGACGGGTTCTCACGCCATCTGCTGTAGAGATCCTCACTCATCCCATAAAGCTTGTCCCCTACAATACCGTTTCCGACAGCAGACATGTGAATTCTTATCTGGTGAGTTCTGCCGGTCAAAGGACGCAGGACGACAAGTGAATGGCGCGGCCCTGCTTTAGTGCTGCTTATTATTTCTGTCTGGGCAGGCTTTCCGTCTGGATCCACACTGAATTTGTAGCTGATAGAAGAAAGCTGATCTTTTTTGATCGGTAAAGATATCTTTCTGATCCTGCGGTCAAACACATTGTGCACTATAGCGACATATTCCTTTTCCACTCTTCCTTCCGAAAACAACTTTCCGGCTTCGGCCCTGGCTGCAGGATCTTTCGCCACAAGCAATACACCCGAGGTATCCCGGTCAAGGCGATGAGCGGCATGGGCCTCAGGAAAAGAAGGAACGTGGACATTCCTTAATTGATATATTAGATTATTCCGGAAAGATTTTCCGGCTCTGTGGACAAGGAGATTTCCGGGCTTGCTGATACCTAAAAACCACTGGTCTTCATAGATGATTTCATAGGAGAGATCCGCAGGAGGTTCCTGGAAATCACCGGGATCGTATGTAAGGACACTTCCGGGAGAAACCGTATCGTGTCTTGATGCCCTGCGGCCATCAAGCTCGACTGAACCTCTTTCTATGTTGCCGATCCATTGCTCATGAGTATGATAAGTAAATCGATGAGCGAGATAGGAAACAAGACCCGTACCCTTAGAGATATTTGCAGGTACAACAGAGCGGAATTTCATAGTTCGTTTATATAGAGAGGTTTAAAACCCTTGAAAGTATCTGAATAGTAATTGATGATTATCACCTCGGTGCGCCGGGTATGATCGATATTTATTATCAGACGGTCGATGTAACGGCGGGCGATAAACAGCCCGCGTCCATGTGAATCGTAAAGTCCGACTGGAAGGCCGTTGCGGTCCCGGGAATTCTGGCGGTTGAGCCAGTATAATACATCCGTTTTCTTAAGCCTGCCCCCGACATCACATATCGAGACAGCATACTTTTCCCTGTCTTTGGCGATTTCAACAGTTATAGCTTTATCGTCTGTAAGCACGAAATCATGCTGCCAGGTTTCCTTGCGGTCGGGCAACTCGTTTCTGATGCCATAAAATATTGCATTTGTCAGAAGCTCGACAATCACCAACTCGAGCCTGTTTGCTTCCTCTTTGTCATCAATCATCTGAACGATTTTTTCCGCGTCCTTTTCCAGGTTCCTCGAGCTCAGGATTTTAAACTGCGAACTCTGTACACAAGGCTCAAAATAGTGCTTCAAGCCAAATATGTCATTTCGAAGCAGCTTGTTCAATATTGAAGACAGCTCAGCAAAATTGAATGGCGTTGTCTTTACAAAGATATTACCGATATCATACTTCATCGCCATCTCAAAATAATCTTCGACGTTGTACGCTGTGATAAGCACCCGTTTTACTGATGGATACCGGTCCTTCACTTCCATTAAGAGATCAAACCCTCTCATCACCGGCATGTTTATATCAGAGAGAACCAGATCGACATGTGTGCGGGAGAGTATTTCCAGGGCCTCAGTTCCATTGGCGGCTTCATAAACAGTGTATCCACCATTATCCTCTAAATAATCCAGGATCATCTGGCGGATTTCAAGCTCATCATCAACCAGAAGTATTACTTCGTTCAGATTTTCCATTCCCCTGCATTCCATGAATTAATTTGCCAGTAGCTTAATCCCGCAAAAACAGAAATGAAATACATTCGGCCGATGTTCGATTCCGTTTCCGGAATCTTTCCAGGGCTGGCGCTCTGGATCAGGCTTCCTGCGCTTATAAGCTGGTCTGCTGTTTCCTGCGGGATAATCATCTCCACACATTTCCAGTTGCCAGAGCACACTCTTTCATTGTACATCATTGTATTGATAACTGCAACGGCTTCCGTTACGATTGCACTTTTTACCCGATTTCTTCCCCTCCGCTTCATCGGTTTCCTTATTTTTGCCTCGGCACTCTGCTTTCTCAGGCAGGATCAGCAGAACAAAATTATCCGGGAGATCACAGTTAATCAGAATGAGACCCAAACGATAGTAACCGGTTCTATTGTTTCTCTTCCAGTGAAAAAATTCAATACTTACAAATTCATACTAAAAACCACTTCAGTCTCTTTGGACTCCGCAGGGCTCCTGCGTTCAAAAAATATCCTTTGTCTCACCCCGACAGTTCCACCACTAAACGGTACACTGAGACTCTACGGTAAGCTCCAGCCTGCCAAAAAACGGCTCAACAGGTACGATTTTGATGAATCGGTTTTTTTGATGTCCAACGGAATCAGGGCAAAAATGGTTTCAGATTCGATGATAGTTTTATCCCAAACTCCAAACCTGTTTGAAAAAACCGAACAGGTTTTCAGAAACAGGGTGATTTCAGTTCTTGATCATTTCAGGGAGGACTCCCACAGGGCGATACTGCTTGCGGCATTTCTCAATGAAAGAGAATATCTCTCTTCTGATGTAAATGCCTCTTTCAGAAAATCCGGTATCTTTCACCTCCTGTCCATCTCCGGGCTTCATGCAGGGATGCTTATTGGCGCAACCTATATGATACTGAGTCTTTTTCCGGTAAATATCACATTGAAGCACATAATCTCTCTTCTTTTGCTGTGGCTCTATCAGCTCTTTATCGGCTTCATCCCGTCCCTTTTCAGGGCAACACTGATGGCGACGTTAATAATAGTGTCACTGCTTTTCCAGAAAAAAAACTATTCATTGCAATCTCTGGGACTTGCGGGAACCGTATGGCTTCTTATTTCTCCTGAAAGCCTTTTTATGCCGGGTTACCAACTCTCCTTTGCTGCTACTTTCGGCATCATAGTTCTATCACCGGTTTTCTCACGCCTTTGTCCTCAGCTGCAGATTCCGGCATTTAATGCGCTGGTTTCCAACCTCTTTTCCTCCTTCAGTATTTCCTTTGCTGGATTTCTCAGTACCGCCCCGATTCTTCTTTATCATTTCGGGTCTCTGTCCCTTTATGGTCTTGTGGCCAATCTGGCCGCTGTATCGCTGATGTCTGTCTGCATGTGGTCATTTTTTGCGAGTCTTATTTTTGAATCGCTCATCCAGCCACTTTCACAACTGGCGGTTTTCTCATCTTCATTTACACTTGATCTGATCTGCCGGGTCGCTGAGATGTCAAACCATATAAGCCTTAGCGAACTTGTTCTGCCCGTGCCTCATCCGGAAATCACTGTTTGTTTCATTCTCCTTGTGACAGCTGTGGCGGCAATAAAAAAAACACACCTGAAATTGTTTCTTATCTATGCACTTCCTGTGTTTTTTCTGATCACTCCGCTTTCCCTTCTTCTAAGGTCCCTTCCTGATACGGTCCAGATTGAGAGATTCTACGGTAAAAAAGGTTCGGTAACAGCTGTGAAATGGCCACACAGAGGCGTATGGCTGTACTGTGCGGATGATGAAAAAGTGTGTTCATCAATTTACGAATACTCAATCAGGAACTGGATCAGGCACCATCCGCTCTTTTTCCTGGAAAGAGTCTGTTTGCTCGATAAAGCCGGCACATCCTCGGATTTACCTGTTCCACAAACGGATAACCGCCAACAGAACAAATTCGCACGATTTGCGGGATTTAATCTCAGGAGTTTTTTTCCCGATAAAAACGAGCCTTACAACTGTCACTTTCTCTCAGAAACCGGGATAATAAGATTGGAAGCGGCAAACACCTGGGTACATCTGAATTCAAAAGACACCGTAGTATTCTGGGGTGTAAAAGGATCTGCCGACACACTGAAGCGGCAATTTCCTGCAGTCTTGCGTGCAGATTACGATTAAAGCGGATACACCGGATAACTGTGCTGATTAAACTGGAGAAACTACTACTCAGGACAAATATTATTTAATTATCTTTGTAAGATGCAGATTAAAACCGAACAGTGGAAAAACTGGATTCAGATCTCACTTGGGGGCCAGTTTGTAGTCAGAAATCTGACGTCTGTCAGGCCGGTTTTAGAATCTGCCGAAAGCAGAGACATCCCGCTGGTCGCTTTAGATCTGGAAGGCTGCACGCATCTTGATTCCAGTGCAATTTCTCTTATTGTCAATCACTATAAAAAACTGCTGGCCAAAGGTGGAAAGCTGGTTATTTTCGGGGCAAATACCGATATTAAGGAAATCCTCTCGATTGTAGGGCTCGACAGGCTTGTTCCTGTTTTTTCCACCAAAGAAGAGTTTAAAAAAGCAAATGACAATGTGGAATCTTAAGACCTGCTTTTTCTGCATAGCAATCTCTTTTTTTCTCCTGAGCTGCAGTGAACGTTCCCGGGTCGCTCCTCCAGCAGATTTCCGCACAATTTTTCTGAATCATCCCACGGAAAAAATGCCCTGTCCCGATGCCCGGGAAATTGACTCGCTGGCTGATCATTTCAGAAGGATGGGAAAAGCGGGTGCATTTGCAGAAACACTCAGCGATTCCTTCTCTGTCTCATATGTCACCGGGTTCCGGACACCGGACGTCTTCCGGCAGGACACTCTTTACCCCCTTGTCATTTATCTTCACGGCGGCACTGGTACAACTCTGAACAGTAAAGGTGAAAAGGCATTTGAGATGCTCCTTCCTCTTGCGGACAGCATGCAGCTTTTCCTGGCCAGCCCGTCGGCCAACAGAAATTCTCCCTGGTGGAGCCCTTCTGGTCTTTTCAGAATTCTTCAGACCCTCAAACTCATGACACTTTATTACCCGATTGATCCTGACAAAGTGTTTCTGGCCGGAGTTTCTGACGGTGCTGCAGGGTGCTGGGCGGCGGCCAATGCCATAAGTGCACCATTTGCCGGATTTATAGCTGTCTCAGGATACGGTGGAATAGTGCAGTCTGCGGGGATGCAGCTGTTCCCGCAGAACATTATGCAGCGGCCTTTCTACAATGTAAATGCCGGCAAAGATCACCTCTACCCGATCGCTACGGTGAACCGTTTTCTTGACTACATGGAACAAAACGGGGTTAACCTTATCCGTAAAGAATATCCTGAAGAGAAGCATGGTTTTGATTACAAAATGCAGGAAATGGGGACCATCTGCCAGCTGCTGCGGACATGGTCACGACCGGAATCCCGGTCTTTTTCCTGGTATTTTGTCCCCGGGTACCCAAATCTGCCGGTCAATGTAATAAGCTGGGAGCCGGTTAACGGAAAGGTGAACAGCAATATAAGCGGCTTTCAAAGAGCTGATACCTTCTTCATCAATTCTGTTGATATCCAATCGGTTGTCCTGCGCTGTCCATCTCTTAAAAGAGCAGTCATTAAAAGCGGTAATCGCCCTCCAAGACAAATGGAGCAGATAAAGCCCGATCGGAAGCTGCTCATTCAGTCAATAAGAAGTTCATGCTTTCCGGTTTTAGATACTGGCAATCTGTTCAAACTCAATCCGTAGGAGGTCAGCCATTATGGCACAAATAATTACCATACTTGCCGATGGTTTTGAGGAGATTGAAGCTGTTACGTTCATAGATCTTCTTAGAAGAGCCCGAATTAAAACAACGGTTCTGGGACTTAATACAGAAGAGGTTAGGGGGTCACATGGAATCATTGTGACTTCTGATATGCTGCTGGGGGATTTTTACGGACCAATTGATGGAGTCGTGCTGCCCGGCGGACAACCCGGCACGACGAACCTGGCGAACTCTCCTGAAGTCTTAAAAATTGTGAAAGAGGCAAACAGCGCAGGTCTGCTCTGTGCTGCAATATGCGCCGGCCCCAGTGTCCTTGCCAAAGCAGGGATATTGACCGGGGTAGAGGCTACCTGTTATCCGGGTGTAGAAAGCAAGCTTTCCGGGGCCATAATCTCAGAATTACCGGTAGCGCGCCATAAAAACATCATAACCAGCCGCGGTGTCGGTACCGCGATTCCTTTCGCACTGGAACTGATTTCCTACCTGGCAGGAGAAGAAGCTGCTCTGAAGGTTAAAGAAGCAATACTTTTTTAACCTGAAGATTGTTTCAAGGGAAAGAGTTCCACATATTCTTTTCAGCCGAATAAAGAAGCTGTCTGAAGCGGTAATCACTTAACTAAAAGGAATTAAAGTTCATTTTGAGCCCTTTTTCGAAGATGAGATCCATTACCTGACTTATGCAGTCGGATCAGAGCGAATTGCTCTGATCCCTTTCCGGATGCATGTGTCAGGTATTATTTCAAGTGAAATGCTTTTCCTGTTTTTCTGCATTGCAGGGTAAAGTACACAAAAACCTGCAATTTGGCACTCTATTAATAGAATTCTTTATTTCAGTCTCTGAAAATTGTATTTTCATTTTCTGTACCGAAAAATGCACTTTCACACCTACCAGAACAACTATCAAAATATGAAAAAAACAGTTCTTCATGAGAAGCATTTGGCCCTGAATGCCAGGATGAGCCCATTTGGCGGATTTGAAATGCCCATTCAGTATGAAGGGATAATTAAAGAGCACAATGCTGCCAGAAATGCAGCGGCCATTTTTGACACCTGCCATATGGGTGAGTTTTTAATCCAGGGAGCTGGAGCAGTTGAGGACCTTGAGAGAATCGTCTCCTGCTCAATTAAAGATATTAAAATCGGGGGCTGCAGATACGGGTTCATCTGCAACGAGCAAGGCGGTGTAATCGACGACCAGATTCTTTACAGACTCAAGGAAAATGAGTTTTTCATGGTAGTAAACTCCGCCACTGAAGCCGGAGATTTTAAGTGGATAAGGGAACACCTCTCAAATGCTTCCAGCATAGAGAATCTTACAGAACAGACAGGTAAAGCGGATCTGCAGGGACCGGCTGCGCCGAAAATTTTCAGTAAACTCATGTCCGAACCTGTCGACGAGATGAAATTCTACACATTCAAATACAATTACTACCGCGGAGAAAAGGTACTCACCTCCAGAACCGGATATACAGGCGAGATAGGATTTGAGATTTACTGTTCAAATGACCTCATAAAGAAATTCTGGGACGACTGTATCGAGCTTGGCGCGACCCCAGCAGGACTGGGAGCACGTGATACGCTGAGACTTGAGATGGGGTTTCCTCTTTATGGCCACGAACTGAATCAGGATACAAACGCCGCGGAAAGCGGCTTTACACGGGCAATTGCGTCCAAAAATTTCATAGGGTCATCTGCGGTACTTGACAGTTCAAAAAGATCACGCGTTCTCACCGGCATTGTCATTGAAGGCAGAAGAGCTGCACGTGCCGGAGACCTCGTTCTGGATTCAGACGGAAATGAAACCGGCTATGTAACAAGCGGCAGCTTCTCGCCCACTCTGGGAATCGCTATCGCGATGGCTTATGTAAAACCTGCCGATGTTGGAACAGCTGTAAAAATAAAAACCGAACGTGGAGAACTGGCAGCAAAAATCTCAGAGGTCCCATTTTATAAGGGCGGGACTGTACGTTCAGATATCAGAAAGTTTCTTTAATATCAGTTTAATATCAGATAATTTCATAACCAGAATAAAAGGAGAAAAAGATGACGCCAGCTGATCGTAAATATTCCAGAACTCATGAATGGGTAAAAATCGAAGGGGACATTGCTGTTACCGGCATCACAGATCATGCCCAGGATGCCCTTGGGGATATCACTTTTGTGGAACTGCCAAAAAAAGGCTCTCAGGTCAGCAAAGAAAAAGAATGTGGCGTGATTGAATCCGTAAAAGCAGCAAGTGATCTTTATTCTCCCATTTCCGGAGCGATATCAGAGGTAAATGAGGATTTAGAAACTGCCCCCGAGGTTATAAACAGCGATCCTTATGAAAAAGGCTGGATTTTTAAAATTTCAAATTTCAATAAATCAGAATTGGACAGCCTTATGGATGCCGCAGCTTACGAAAAATTCCTGGAGACCGAAGAATGAGCTTTATTGCCAATACCGAAGAGCAGCACAAAGAGATGCTGCGGGTATGCGGGGTAAATTCAGTTGAAGAACTCTTCGCCGATATACCCCCGGCCCTCAAACCACGCTCCTTCTCTCTCCCAAATGGAAAATCAGAGCTTGAGATCAGCTCTTTTTTTCAGGACCTGGCAAACAGGAACTTCTCTCATCTGACTAATTTTCTGGGGGGCGGCTTTTACGATCACTTTATACCATCGGCAGTTGATGCGCTGGCGTCAAGAAGTGAATTCTACACGGCATACACCCCGTATCAGCCGGAAATCTCCCAGGGTATGCTCCAGGCGATTTATGAATATCAGACAGATATCTGCCGCCTTACCGGACTGGACTTTTCAAACGCCTCTCTTTATGATGGAGGCACGGCACTCTTCGAAGCCTGCCAGATGGCGATAAACGCGACCGGAAGACGCAAGATAGTAATTGACGGAGGAGTAAACCCGATTTACCGCAAGATGATACAATCCTATACCGCCAATCTTTCGATCGAACTTGCGGAGGTTCCTGTATCCCATGGACAGTCGGACCGGGCAAAGATTGCGGAATACCTCGATGAGAAGACCGCCGCAGTGCTGCTTCAGAATCCTAATTTCTTCGGTGTAATCGATGATCATTCCGATATAGCAGAAAAGTGCCACTCTCTTGGAATTCTGGTAGTTCAATCGGTTTATCCAATTGCAATGGCCCTGCTCAAATCTCCGGCAGAACAGGGAATCGATATTGCAACCGGTGAGGGGCAGTCTCTTGGAAATCCGCTCTCATTTGGCGGACCCTACCTGGGATTTATGGCTGTTGGTAAAGAGATGGTTAGAAAGATGCCGGGAAGGATGGTTGCAGCCACAACCGATTCTCAGGGACGCACAGGATATGTCCTCTCTCTTCAGGCAAGAGAGCAGCACATCCGCAGGGAAAAGGCGACCTCAAATATCTGCTCCAATGAAGCGCTCTGTGCACTACGTGCTCACATCTATCTTAGCCTCGTGGGAAAAGAGGGGCTCAAGGATGTGGCAAGGCTCTGTGTTGACAAGGCACATTATGCCAAAGAGAGAATCAAGCAGATCCCGAATGTACAGGTTATGGAATCTTCGCCCACATTCAATGAATTTACAGTAAAACTCCCGATCGATGCCGGAGAGTGCATAGGCAGGATGATAGAGCATGGTTTTGCCGCCGGTTTCCCGCTGGGAAGATACTATCCCGGAATGGAGAACTATCTTCTGATCGCAGTTACCGAAAAAAGGACCAAATATGAAATCGGCAGGCTTGCAGAGACCCTAGAGGCGGTAATATGTCAATAATCTTCGAAAAATCAGTAAAAGGCAGAAAAGGGGTTAGCCTGCCCTGCAGTGATGTCCCTGTACACTATGAAATTCCAGGAAAATACCGTCGTGAAAAGGATGCGGAGCTCTGTGAATTATCGGAGCTTCAGGTGGTGAGGCATTTCACAGAACTCTCCAGAAGAAATTTCGGGGTAGACAACTCTTTTTACCCTCTGGGTTCCTGCACGATGAAATACAACCCTAAGATTTGCGAAAAAGTAGCTGGATTAGAGGGCTTCAGCTCTCTTCATCCTCTGCTTCCGCAGCTACGCAGGGGCGGCATGCTTACCCAGGGTGCACTTTCGGTTCTTTATGAACTGGAGCAGCAGTTATGTGAGATCACCGGAATGGATGCTTTCACGCTGCAGCCTCTGGCCGGTGCGCACGGAGAGCTTACCGGTATGATGCTTGTTGCGGCTTACCACAGAGATAAGGGTAACCATAAGACAGAAGTGCTTATTCCTGATGAGGCCCACGGGACAAACCCCTCGAGCGCTTCAATAGCTGGATTCAAAGTAAGGTCTGTTCCCACTGCTGAGAATGGACTTCTGGACATTGCAGCACTGGAGTCTACTATTTCCGATAACACAGCTGCAATAATGCTCACAAACCCCAATACACTGGGGCTGTTTAACTCTCAAATCGAGAAAGTTGCGGAGATTGCACACAGGCACGATGCCCTTCTCTATTACGATGGGGCAAACCTGAATGCTATTATGGGGAAATTCAGGCCCGGAGACGCGAAGTTTGATGTGATGCATGTTAATCTTCACAAAACCTTTGCCACACCTCATGGTGGTGGTGGTCCCGGATCGGGCCCGGTAGGGGTCAGGAAGGATCTGGAACAGTTTTTGCCCATCTCACGTATTATAAAGAGGAGTGACGGCACCTATGCATTGAGTTACGATTACCCTAAAAGCATCGGTTACATAGCTCCTTTTTACGGGAACTTTTCTGTATGTTTGAAGGCATACACGTACATTCTGATGCTGGGTGGTGACGGGTTGAGGAGAGCAAGTGAAAATGCGGTTTTGAATGCAAACTATGTGATGCATTCTCTTAAAGAGAGTTTCAATATCCCCTACCTTCGTACCTGTATGCACGAATGTGTATTGAGTGCAAAAAAGCAGCTTGAGAATGGTGTGCATGCAATTGATATTGCAAAAGCTCTGATAGACCGGGGATTTCATCCCATGACCATCTATTTTCCTCTTATTGTCAAGGAGGCCATGATGATAGAGCCTACGGAGACTGAGAGCAAAGAGACGCTGGACACGTTTATAGGTGCGATGAAAGAGATAGCAGAACTGGCGGCGAGTGACCCGGAAAT